>JBGSLY010000382.1:0-6756 GCA_041740435.1 Parasphingorhabdus sp. | reverse complement strand
CATGGCTGGCGCAGAAGTGATTGGCGATACCGTGGATTTTGAGAGCCGTGGGCGGATTATTCTGTCTTCCTTGCAACCCAATATGCAGACCGGCGCAGATGAAGGGCAGATGATCAACTGGCAACGGTGCTGGGGCGAGCTGCCGGTTGTATCTAAATATGGTCCGCAGGATACCGGCCGCGACGACGATTCGCTTAAAGACGGAATGGGTTCTGATACCAACAAGATCAAGGCACAGGACGGCACCGCCATTATGTATGTCGAGGTCGTCTATCTCTACAAATCGCTTGTCGCTTCCAATTGGCTCGATAAAGAAATCCGTTATGAAACCGCTTATAATGTCCGTTCACGCGACATTCTGGACATTTCCAATGTCCAAGGCCTGCCCCTGAACGATTGCACCGTCGCCTGACCTTTTAAACATCAGATGATAGATTGTACCGCCGCCACAATCCGTGCGGCATCGATTAACGCTACCTTTTCCAGATTGGCGGCGTAAGGCATTGGAACATCGGCATTCGTGACCCGCACCACGGGGGCATCCAGATCGTCAAAGCCGCTTTCCATGCATATTGCCATGATTTCGCTGGCGACGGAACAAACCGGCCAACCTTCTTCCGCGACAACCAGCCGGTGCGTCTTTTTCAAACTGCGCAGCACGGCATCGCGGTCCAGAGGGCGAATGGTACGAAGATCAATGACCTCCGCGTCAATCCCCTGCCCTGCCAATTGCTCGGCGGCATCCAAGGCAAGGCCCACGCCGATTGAGTAGCTGACAATCGTCACATCGCTGCCCGAACGCATGATCCGCGCCTTGCCGATTGGAACAATATAATCGTCCGCAACCGGCAGCGAAAAGGACCGGCCGTAAAGCAGTTCGTTTTCCAAAAAGACAACCGGATCCGGTGAACGGATGGCGGCCTTTAACAGGCCCTTTGCGTCCGCAGCATCATAAGGGCAAATCACAATCAGGCCCGGAACGCTGGCATACCACGGTGCGTAATTCTGGCTATGCTGCGCGCCCACCCGCGACGCCGCGCCATTGGGGCCGCGAAACACGATCGGACAACGCATCTGCCCGCCCGACATATAATTGGTCTTGGCGGCGCTGTTGATGATGTGATCAATCGCCTGCATCGCAAAGTTAAAGGTCATGAATTCGACAACCGGCTTCAGCCCGCCCATCGCGGCTCCGGCGCCAATACCGGCAAAGCCGTGTTCGGTAATCGGCGTATCAATGACGCGCTTTGGTCCAAATTCGTCAAGTAGACCCTGGGTAACCTTATAGGCCCCCTGATATTCCGCCACTTCCTCACCCATGACAAACACGGTCGGATCGCGCCGCATTTCCTCGGCCATGGCATCGCGCAAGGCCTCCCGCAAAGTGATAGAGACCGTCTCGCCGCTGAATTCTGGCTCCGCCTCTGGCGCTTTCGCGACCATTTTAGGGACTTTCACCGGTGCCGTCGGAGCAGAAGATGGGGCTGGAGCAGCTTTTGCGGCTGGCGCTTCCTCTTGTCCTTCATTTGCCATTTCAGCGATGACCGTGCCAACTTTGACATTCTCGCTCCCTTCGGCGACAAGAATTTTACCGATCACGCCTTCATCAACCGCTTCGAACTCCATCGTCGCCTTATCGGTTTCAATCTCGGCCAGAATGTCACCCGATTGGACCGTGTCACCTTCTTTGACCAGCCATTTGGCGAGCGTGCCCTCTTCCATAGTCGGCGACAAAGCGGGCATTTTGATTTCAATAGCCATCAATACTGCTCCACCAAAACGTCGGTATAAAGTTCGCTCAGGTCTGGCTCTGGCGAAACCTCCGCGAAATCAGCCGAATCTGCGACAATTTTCCGAATCTCTTTGTCGATCTGTTTCAATCGTTCCTCGTCGGCTCCTTGGGCTAGCAGCGCGACTTTCAGGCGTTCAATCGGGTCGGACTTTTCCCGCACTGCTTGCACTTCTTCGCGCGAGCGATATTTCGCCGGATCGGACATGCTGTGCCCCCTATAGCGATAGGTTTTCAGCTCCATCAGCACTGGCCCCTTCCCAGCCCGAACATATTCCAAGGCTTCCTCCACCGCACCGCGTACAGCCAGAACATCCATGCCATCGACCTGCACACCAGGAATGCGGAAACTCTCGCCGCGCCGGTACAACTGGTCTTCCGATGATGCGCGGTTGACGCTAGTTCCCATGGCGTATTGGTTATTTTCGATGACGTAGATGACTGGCAGTTTCCAGAGCTCGGCCATGTTGAAACTCTCGTACACTTGGCCCTGGTTGGAAGCACCATCGCCGAAATAGGCGAGGCAAACCCCACCATCTTCCTTGTACTTATGGGCAAAAGCGAGACCCGTGCCGAGCGAGACCTGCGCGCCAACAATGCCATGTCCGCCGTAAAAGCCATGTTCGACCGAGAACATATGCATCGAGCCGCCCTTCCCGCGCGAAATGCCGGTTACGCGGCCCGTCAATTCGGCCATCACAACATTGGCATCAATGCCGCAGGCCAGCATATGTCCATGGTCGCGGTAGCCGGTAATGACGCTATCGCGGCCGGGCTTAATGGCCGACTGCAACCCAACCACCACCGCTTCCTGACCAATGTACAAATGACAAAAGCCGCCAATCAGCCCCAGTCCATAAAGTTGCCCAGCCTTTTCTTCAAAGCGCCGGATAAGCAGCATCTGGCGGTAAAACTCCAACTGCTCTTCCAGATCGGCCTTGAAAACCGGTGCCGTGAATTGGTGCACCGCACTGCGCGCAGACGTTGGAGTGTCTGAGGGCGCAGCCTTGGACGCTTTGGCCGGGGCCGATGCAGGTTTGCGGGTTGGAGTCGTTTTTGCCACTTTGGTCTCCAGAGCTTTTGTTGGCAGAGCCTAGCCAAATCGCCGCCAACACCCAAGGGGTTTAAGCGTTAATTGGATATCTGAATACGAATGATTGGCGGCGGCGTCTATTTTTTTGTCGTGGGCCCGGTTTCGGCTGGGGCAGCAGCGGGCGTGGACACGATAATATCATCGGGGTGCACCGCGTTCAGCTGTTTGCGGATCAACTCGTTGGCGAGATCGGGGTCGACGTTCTCGGGATCTAGCAATTCCACGCGGTTACGCAGGGATGCCCTTTGCTGCTGTAGGTCTTGCAGTTCGCTGTTGCGCTGCTTTAGTGCCGACTCATAATCGCCCCATGCCAACAAGCCGGTTGGACCCAGAATCGCATATCCAGCAATTCCCAACAGGATCAGGAGCGCTAGGCCGGGCGCTGCGGCAGATTGAACCAATTTTTTCAAACGCTGCGATTTGGTCATATGCGAATAGAATCACAATGCACGGGAGGGCGCAACCGCTATTTCGACTTAGCGAGCAAAAATTGAACGCCCGGCATAGATTGCGCTGGACCCCAATTCTTCCTCGATCCGGATCAGCTGGTTATATTTGGCCAGCCGATCCGATCGGGCAAGGCTGCCGGTTTTGATCTGTCCGCAATTGGTGGCAACGGCAAGATCAGCTATGGTTGCATCTTCGGTTTCCCCTGAACGATGCGACATTACGGCGGTATAGGAGGCACGCTGGGCCATGGACACTGCGGCCAAGGTCTCAGTCAACGTCCCGATCTGGTTGACTTTGACGAGCAGCGAATTGGCCAGCCCTTGCTCCAGACCCATAGCAAGCCGCTTGGGGTTGGTGACGAACAGGTCGTCACCGACCAATTGGACGGTGCCGCCTATCTTGTCGGTCAAAGCCTTCCAACCCGCAAAGTCATCTTCGCTCATGCCGTCTTCGATAGAACGGATCGGATAATCTGCACAAAGAGCTGCCAGATAATCAGCCATTTCGATGGGGCTGAGCGAGAGGCCTTCGCCGGAAATCTCGTATTTACCATCGCGGAAAAATTCCGTTGCCGCGCAATCAAGGGCCAGAACAACGTCATCACCCAATTTGAAGCCGGCCTTCTCAACCGACTCCATAATGAAATCCAGTGCCGCACGGGTCGATGCCAAATTAGGTGCAAAGCCACCTTCGTCGCCAACGGCGGTGGCGAGTCCCTTTTGGTGCAAGCTCTTTTTCAAGGTGTGGAAAATTTCCGACCCCCAGCGCACGGCTTCGGCAATGCTGTCCGCGCCGACCGGCATCACCATAAACTCCTGAAAGTCGATGGGATTGTCCGCATGCTCTCCGCCATTGATGATGTTCATCATCGGAACTGGCAGGACATGAGCGGAAATGCCGCCAACATAGCGGTAAAGAGGCAAGCCGCGCGCATCGGCGGCAGCCTTGGCGACCGCCATACTGACGCCCAAGATGGCATTCGCGCCGAGCCGTGATTTGTTCTCGGTTCCGTCTAGGTCGATCATCGCTTGATCGATTTCTTCCTGATCTTCCGCATCAAGACCCGCAATTGTGTCGGCTATTTCGCCATTTACGGCGGCAACGGCGCCCAGAACACCCTTGCCCTTATAGCGCGCCGCGTCGCCATCGCGAAGTTCAACCGCTTCATAGGCTCCGGTTGATGCACCCGATGGCACCGCTGCCCGGCCAAAGCTGCCATCTTCAAGCAACACATCGACTTCGACGGTGGGATTGCCCCGGCTATCAAGAATTTCACGGGCATGGATATCGAGAATGGCTGTCACTCAGGGCCTCCTGATCGAAAGGGGTGTAGCAATGTGCCGCGCATTATCGGTCCGGGAGTGAGATGGCAATGTCGTTCCTTGGTTTTTCTATCCCCTTCGACTATGCTAGGTTCGGATAGAGATATTGAGGGCTTGATTGGGTCAGTTTTGTCCCCATGTCCGTTATTGGAACCAAAAGTCGCGCGGTGCGTTACCTCGCTATCGCTCCGTTTTAGCGCCAGACAGAATAGAAGGATGCCATTATGACCACTGAAACTCCCGCCGCCAAACCCGCCGCCAGCAAAAAAACAAAAGCCAAGCCTGCCCCCACAACCCGCGAAGCCCTTCGCACGGTAGGTGCTGCCGTGTCGAACGATGCTGCGAAGGCGAAGCAAATCGTTTCCGCTAAAGCCAGTGACAATGCCAAGGTCGCGCAGGAAAAATTCCAAGACTATAAGGAAAAAGCTACCGAAAAAATGAAGGCAGCCGCTGGTCAGACCAAGACCCGGACCAGCGAAGCGGTTGGCAATGTCGGCAAATTGATCGAAGATAGCGCCCGAACCATCGATGAAAATCTGGGCGAAAAATATGGCGATTATGCTCGGACGGCCGCAGCCAAAGTCACCAGTTTCGCTGAAACCATTGAGACCAAAGATGTGAGCGAAATGGCCGAGGATGTCCGCGAATTTGTCCGCAAAAAGCCCGCGATTGCGATTGGCGCAGCGGCGGTGGCCGGTTTTGTTCTCGCGCGTCTTTTCCGGTCTGGGTCGGACGAATAATCGCCTTCTCGAAGGAATTGCCGGAGCCCATGGCTGCACCAAGCACAAGCCCGACCACTGAGCCTTCTAGCCCGCCTGCCGATAGCGATGCAGGCGAGGAGAGAGCTGTTTCGGGAGCCAGCCGCAGCGCCCTTGAAAGACTAGTGGCTGATGTGAAACTGCTCGCGGAGGCAGAAACGGTTTATTATAAGACAAAGCTGTCTTTGAGCCTGTCGATTGCCAAACGGGCCATGGTTCTGTTTGCCATTGGCATTGTGCTCGCCCTGCTGGCTATTATCGCGCTGATTCTGGGGATATTGCTCTCGCTTGCACCGCTGGTGACCCCGGCAGGGGCAACCGCAATCGTGGTTTTGGCCTCACTCATTGGCGGACTGATCAGCATAAAATTGGCGGTGAGCACCGCACGTACCATGCCTTTGGGATCGGATGGCGGGAACGGCAAAAATGGCTGAGAAACCCAACATTGCGGATCTTCAGGCCGCTGCGGCACGGCGGGTCGAAGCGCGGCGGGTTGTGCAAGCCCGGATTGCCACCGCCAGAGAGGCCCTTAAAATCGCACGAAAGTCAAAAGTGGCTTTAAATGCAATGGGAATCACCGTGAAGTCTACAAGCAAAGCCGCTGGAGGTTTTGTAAAACGTCATCCAAAGGCGGTAGCGGGAGGAGCCGCCGGATTAACACTGTTGGCCCTGCATAAACCGATTATCGCCTATGGGCGGAAGCTCTGGCGCCGCTTCCAAGACAGAAAGCGCAACCAACAGGAACAGTTTGAGGATAAATGATGACCAGCCTGTCAGACTCGATTGAACAAGCTCGGGCCGAAGCCCGACAAAAGGCCGCTGACGGCGATACCGAGCTTTCACCAAAAGCCCGGGCAGCCGCAATTTTGGGAGAGACACACACAGACGCGCCGCGTTCCAAAACTGCCATATCGACAGCGTCTGACAAAGCCTTGACCGCCGTTAAAGAGCATCCCGTGGCAACTGTTGTTGGCGTGATTGCCGTTGGTGCCATCATTGGCGCCATGCTTCCGCGCGGTAAAACGGAGCAGAAATATGTTGCCAAACTCGGACATAGGGCAAAGCAGGCAGCCAAAACCGCTGCCTCTGCAGCCATTGTCGGTGGCAAGGATCAAGTGGGTAACTTCATTGCAAACAATGAACAATTGCGGCAGAGCGCGTGGAGCTTTGTCGAACGGCTGGCCGATATCGTTGTCCATGCCTTCCGTTCTGACAATCGACCCAAACCGTAAGAGCCAAGTTCAAAAGTGGTAATGTGTGACGAGCAAATCCAGTAGCAAAATCCATCTGGTGATGGGTGGCCGAGTGAAAGACCCGAGAGGCCTGGAGTTTGCCGACCTTCAC
>JBGSLY010000381.1:0-5921 GCA_041740435.1 Parasphingorhabdus sp. | reverse complement strand
GGCGTCCGGCAAGCTCCAATTCGAGCAGGATCATCTGTACCTGTCCCGCCGCTACACCCGACTGGCGCACGATTTCATCAACCGATACCGGGGTCATGCTCAGCAGTTCGATGACCTGATCACGTTCTATTTGGTCAGGGGAGTCGCCTTCGCCAAAAAATGCCGATTCACTGGCGCGAACCGCTTGGCTGGGCCGCGGCGCAGTATCGGCAATGGGGCGAATATGGTCGATGATATCATCTGCCGACTGCAC
Organism: Parasphingorhabdus sp.; assembly: GCA_041740435.1. Classification (GTDB taxonomy): domain Bacteria; phylum Pseudomonadota; class Alphaproteobacteria; order Sphingomonadales; family Sphingomonadaceae; genus Parasphingorhabdus. Next base: position 5,668 of record JBGSLY010000381.1, on the reverse strand, counting down.
CAAAATGGCGCCTTCGCGGATCAGGCCGTTACAACCGCGTGACCGGGGATCGAGTGGCGAGCCGGGTATTGCCATCACTTCCCGCCCATATTCGTTGGCCAAACGCGCGGTTATCAGCGAGCCGGAGCGCGGTGATGCCTCCACCACAACGGTTCCGAGCGACAATCCAGCAATAATCCGGTTGCGAAACGGGAAATGCCGCGCCACCGGCTCGGTGCCCGGTGGCTGCTCGGCAATGATCAAACCATCAGCAGCAATCTGACGCTGCAATTCGCGGTTCTCGGGAGGATAGGCGATGTCAATTCCGCCTGCTATGACGCCAATGGTTCGCGCTGGCCCCGCACCGACATGCGCGGCGGTATCGATGCCGCGCGCTAGGCCCGAAACGACTATCAATCCATTATCGGCCAGATCACGGGCAAGCTCCCGCGTGAAGCGGACCGCAGCAGCTGAAGCATTACGCGCACCGACCATCGATACCAATGGCATGGTCAATACATCGGTATTGCCGCTGCAAATCAATGCCGCCGGTGCGTTGCTAATATGCTGTAGCATCGCGGGATAGCCGGGTTCATCCAGAAACAGATATCTGCTGTTCAACCGTGCGACGGTATCCATCTCCCGTGCAATTGCATCCGGGTTCGCAATAGTGACCGTCCGCGCACCGCCAAGACGCGCCAGATCGGGCAGCGCAGCCAGCGCCGATGCGGCCGTACCAAAACGGAGTAGCAACTGGTGATAGGTTACCGGGCCAACATTTGCCGAGCGGATGAGACGCAACCGATCAAAGTCGTCCGACGTGCTCAAGTGCGGCCGACCTTTGGCTCCTCGCCCGCCAACAGGCGTTCAATATTGGATCGGTGCTTCCACAGCATAAGCAGGGTCAACCCGACAAACAGTGGCACCCATTGCAATTTGTCCAGCAGCAGGAACGATACCGGCACCGAGAGGCCCGCCAGCATACCACTCAGCGATGAAATCCGCGTAATCGCAAGGCTGCCGAGCCAGACAATAGCATAGACCAATGCTGCCCACGGCAGCAGCCCCAGCAAAATGCCCATCATCGTCGCCACACCCTTGCCCCCCTGGAATTTAAGCCACACCGGATAGAGATGCCCCAAAAAAGCCCCCATGCCGGCTAGTACGGCGAAATTCGGGAAGAAGCGCAGAGCAATCAGCACCGCCGCCGTCCCTTTGAGCATATCCAGTATCAAGGTCAGCGCGGCCATCACCTTATTGCCCGACCGAAGCACATTGGTCGCGCCAATATTGCCCGAGCCAATAGCCCGAATATCGCCGCCGCCCGACAAGCGCGTCAGGATCAGGCCAAAAGGTATCGACCCCAGCACATAGCCAAGGGCAACCATTTCCAAGCCTTGCACCCAATTTTCGTTCACAAACATGCCCCGGTTGCCTACCCTAATGCCCATGTCGGGCTTCTGAGGAAGGCGATACAGATGAAACAGCCCAATTCAATTGCCTATGAGATGAACCGAAACTAATGCTCGGTCGCGCAAGATAATAATAGGAAAAATCGGCCAAACCATGAAAGAAAATTCGCCCAGCCAAACCGGTCCGGTGCTGTTTTTTGACTCTGGCATTGGCGGACTCTCTGTTCTGGCTGCGGCGCGTTCGCTTATGCCCGGATTGCCGGTGGTCTATGCCGCCGATTATGCCGGAATGCCCTACGGCATGAAGAGCGAAGCCGAACTTGCCACGCGCATTCCCATATTGCTGGGCCGTCTAGTGGAGCGCTATCAGCCTCGGCTGGTCACCATCGCTTGCAATACCGCCTCGACCATCGCGCTCAACCATGTTCGCTCCGCGCTGAATGTTCCGGTGGTCGGCACAGTCCCAGCGGTGAAGCCCGCGGCGGAAATCAGCAAGACACGGGTCGTTGGTCTGCTGGGAACAACAGCGACGATTCGCCAGCCTTATGTCGATCGGCTTGCGGCAGAGTTCGCCCGCGACGTCATTCTGATCCGGCACGGCGCGCCCGAACTTGTGCATGCCGCCGAAGAAAAAATGCGCGGGCAAACGCCTGGTCCCGAAATTTTTCGCGATGCTATTGCTGGCTTGACGCAGCAGGAGGATGGAGATCGCATCGATGTTATCATCCTGGCTTGCACCCATTTCCCCTTGGTGCAGGATGAGTTGGCACACGCTTTTGGCCGCCCGGTCACCTTTGTTGACGGTGCCGCTGGCATAGCAAGGCGGATCCGGTATCTGCTAAAAGATGATGTAACAAGCTTACCGGAACGCGGCGGTGTCTTCGTCACAACCGGCGATTTGGCCGCCGTGGACGCCTATCGTCCGAAATTGCACTCCTTTGGTTTGGAAACAATCGAGCGGTTGTAATTCTGGCACCAGAACCCAAATCACACGAAGTGAATTTCATCACTTATTGCGAGCCATTATCACTGGAAAACAGCGATTCTTGCCGTTATGAGGCGGCAATATAGAGCAAGGCAGAAAACAGGACGATACCCCCGTGGATTATGACAAGATTTTTGCGCAGGCTATTGACCGTCTGCACGCCGAAGGTCGCTACCGTGTGTTTATCGATATTTTGCGCAACAAGGGCGCGTTTCCCAATGCCCGTTGTTTCGCTCATCACAATGGGCCGCAGCCGGTCACCGTCTGGTGCTCCAACGACTATCTCGCCATGGGTCAGCATCCCGATGTGATAAAAGCCATGGAGGATGCACTGCACGACGTTGGCGCTGGTTCGGGCGGCACTCGCAACATTGGTGGCAACACGCATTATCATATCGAACTGGAGGCAGAGCTCGCCGATCTGCACGACAAGTCCGGCGCTTTGCTTTTCACCTCGGGCTATGTGTCGAATGACGCTACTCTGTCGACGTTGGCGAAAATCCTGCCCGGCTGCATCATTTTTTCCGACGCGCTCAACCATGCATCGATGATCGCGGGCATCCGTAATTCGGGATGTGAAAAGCAGGTATTTCGCCACAATGATATGGCGCATCTGGAGGAGTTGCTGGCTGCTGCGGACCCCGCTGCGCCCAAACTGATTGCCTTTGAAAGTGTCTATTCGATGGACGGCGATGTCGCGCCGCTGCACGATATTTGCGATCTGGCCGACAAATATAACGCGATCACCTATCTCGATGAAGTGCACGCCGTTGGTATGTACGGCGCACGCGGCGGCGGCATTTCCGAACGCGACGGCGCTTCCGAACGCCTGACAATCATTGAGGGCACTCTGGCTAAAGCGATTGGCGTAATGGGCGGCTATATTGCGGCCGACCAAAAGATTATCGACGTTATCCGCAGCTATGCCCCCGGTTTCATCTTCACCACCAGCCTGTCGCCGGTGTTGGTCGCCGGTGCACTCGCCAGCATTCGGCATCTGAAGCAATCCAGCGCCGAGCGCGTGGGGCAGCAAGCAGCGGCGGCAATGCTTAAGCAGAAATTCGCCGATGCGGGGCTGCCCGTCATGCCATCGACGACGCATATCGTACCGCTAATGGTCGGCGATCCGATCAAAGCCAAGACGATCCGCGACGTCCTGCTCGCCGAATATGGCGTCTATGTCCAGCCAATCAACTTCCCCACCGTACCGCGCGGCACGGAACGGCTGCGCTTCACGCCGGGACCCGCGCATACAGAGGCGATGATGGACGCGCTGACCGACGCAATGGTGGAGATTTGGGACCGGATGGAGATGAAGGTCGCCATCGCCGCTTAAACCGACACCGGTCGCATCATCCCCCAGAAATGCGGGCCGCTTTTCGGGATGTCCCATTCCACCTGTGTCACAAAACCCAGTCGCTCATACAGCGGCACATTTTCGGGCGTTGCTGTCTCCAGCCACGTTGGCACGCCCTCCGCATCGGCGCGGGCCAGGCCTTCCCGTATGATCGCACCGCCCCAACCCTTGCCCTGATGTGCGCTTTTCACGCCGACAAAGTGCAGATAATGATAGCGCCCGTCGGGCAAATGCGCCGCGATTGCATCGGCCACGGTGCTGGCACGCGGGATGGCAAAACCGAAAATCCGGATCATATGCCACATCAATACCAGACTCGTGCCGCCAGCATCCTTGGCTTTGCCGGGGTCACGCCATAAGGCAGCGGCCTCGTCATTGCCCGAACGCATGACCGTTCCGGAATTCGAGTCATCGGGTACCAGAAGCGCAAACAGTTTGGGCAACATCTTCGCCCGCGCGCCCTCGTCCGGCACGATAAAGCTCAGCGCCGGATCGGTCATAAAGGCATCAGAAAGTGTCGCAATCACCGCCTGATGTTGCGCCGGTGTCGCCTCTACAATTGGTCTTTCCATCATGATGCTCCGCCTATCATTTGCACAAAAGTTTCCTGATCAACATTGCCGCCCGACAGGGTGATCAGCGGCGTCCCTTGTGGGACGATTTTGCCCGAAAGTACCGCCGCCAACGCCGCTGCTCCGCCGGGTTCGACCACCAGATGCAGCTTTTCAAACACCAGCCGCATAGCCGCGCCGACCTCTTTGGGCGATACCACAGCACTGTTCGTGATCCTGCCCTTCAAAACGTCAAAGTTGATCGGAAAAGTGCGCGGCGTTTGCAGGGCGTCGCAGGGTGTGGGGTATGACTGATCGGTTACAGCGACAATCTCTCCCACCGCTAGTGAGCGAATAACATCGTCCCAACCTTCTGGTTCGGCAATCGAGATTAAGGCGTCCGGGCAGGCCAGTGACAGGCCCGCCGACAGCCCGCCCCCACCGCAACACGCAATGATATGCAGCGGCCCCTCGATACCGCGCGCCTGCAATTGTGCCTCCGCTTCCAGCCCTAGCGTCCCCTGCCCCTCAATGACCCAAGGATTGGCAAAAGCGTGGACCAGCGTGGCGCCGGTTCGTTGGACCAGCTCCGACGCAATGGCGTCTCTGTCCTGTCCGGGGCGCTTGTAGAGGACGATATCTGCTCCCAAAGCTCTGGTCGCCTCTATCTTCGCCTTTGGCGCGTTTTCGGGCATCACAATGGTCGCTGCGATTCCCAGCCGTTTAGCGGCCCAAGCAACGCCCTGCGCATGGTTGCCGCTAGAAACACCAACAACGCCGCGTGCGCGCTCATCCGGCGTCATGTCCGATAGCCGGTGCCATGCTCCGCGAATCTTGAACGCACCAATAGGTTGCAACATTTCTGCTTTGCACCACAAAGTGCGCCCATCGACCTCCAGCGGCAGCAAGGGTGTGGGCGGCAATATCCCGGCAATTTTTGCCATCGCGCGGATCACCCCTTCACGAGAGGGTTTGCGCATCGGGTCGAGCAGTTGTTGTGCTGTCATAAATCTCCCTTATATGCAGGGCCAGAGATTCTCCAGCACAGAAGGACAGCGGAATGAGCAAGGTTTTGGTAATCGGAGCCGGCGGCGTCGGTTCGGTCGCGGTGCACAAAATGGCTATGAACCAAGATATTTTCAGCCATATCAGCCTCGCCAGCCGGACCAAATCCAAGTGCGACGCCATCGCCGTATCGGTCAAGGAGCGCACCGGGGTTGCAATCGACACTTACGAAATCGACGCCGAGGAAGTGCCTGCACTGGTCCGCCTTATTCGCAAGATCGAGCCCGTTCTGGTCGTCAATCTGGCCCTGCCTTATCAGGATCTGGCGATTATGGATGCGTGCCTGGAAACCGGCGTCCATTACATGGACACCGCCAAT
>JBGSLY010000380.1:0-3133 GCA_041740435.1 Parasphingorhabdus sp. | reverse complement strand
ACGCATGGACACGGCCTATAGCGAAAAGCTGACCGATATTGTCATTATGGCGAATGACGCAGGCACGCGTGCGGCGGCAGAATTTATTGTGCATGGCATCTATAAAAGCGCCGACGAAGGGCTTCCCCCCGCACATGGCCAAAGCTACGAGCTACCGGCTGGCGCGTTTTTTGAAGTGGACGGCGATCTCATCAGCCGGGTGTCGGTCTATTACAATCTAACCGACTGGATTGCCCAGGTGTCATGACACCGATTATTCGCAGCGTGCTGGACCCGGAGGAACGGCAAGCGGCCATTCCGCAACTGGCGGCATTGCGTATCGCGGTGTTTCGGGACTGGCCCTATTTATACGACGGCACCGTCGCCTATGAAGCGGACTATCTGCACGAATTTGCGCAGGAACCGGGATCGGTCCTAGTTGTTGCCGAAGATGGCGACCGCATCGTCGGCGCCGCAACCGCTTCGCCGATGGTATCACAGAAGCCGGAGTTCCGCGGCGCGGTCGAGGCCTTTGGCTTGAATGTTGAACAGCTGTTTTACTTTGGAGAATCGGTGCTGCTGCCCGAATACCGGGGTCTAGGTCTTGGCCATGGATTTTTCGATGCCCGGGAGGCCGCAGCGCGGGCGGCAGGGGCAGTAGCTACCACTTTTTGTGCAGTTATTCGGCCCTCCGACCACCCGTTGAAGCCTGCGGCAGCGCGGGACCTATCTCCATTCTGGGTATCGCGTGGCTATGCGCCGGTTGCTGGCTTGACCTGTGATTTTGACTGGAAAGATATCGATCAACCGGACGAGACAAGCCACCCCATGCAGTTCTGGCAGCGCAATTTATGACGGTCCCCTTCACTGTCGCGGCGGCGCAATATCCGATAGATGCTGTAGCCGACTTTTCCGCTTGGCAAAAAAAGGTTGGCCGCTGGGTCGATGACGCGGCATCGGCGGGGGCTAAATTGCTGGTGTTCCCCGAATATGCGGCGATGGAGCTGGCCGCGACCGATTTGGCAACGGCGGCGGATCTGCAAGGATCGCTGCGTACGGTTATCGGGGCGGGAGAGGCGGCGAACGCGCATTACCGGGCGCTGGCGATGCGCGCCGGGGTTACGCTGTTGGGAAGCAGCATGCCCACCCCAATCGGCGATGGACGCATTGTAAACCGGGCGACAATTTTCATGCCCGACGGTCGGTCCGGCCATCAGGACAAAATTGTCATGACCCGTTTTGAGCGGGAGCAATGGGACATTTCTGGCGGCCAATCCATCCGCCTGTTTCGCACCCCATTGGGCTATGTCGGCATCTCCATTTGCTATGATGTCGAATTCCCCATGATCGCCCGCACCCAGGCCGAAGCGGGAGCAAGGATCATTCTGGCCCCATCGTGCACCGATAGCATGCAAGGCTATTGGCGGGTGCGGATCGGCGCACAGGCGCGTGCGCTCGAAAACCAGTGTTTTGTCGTACAGGCACCAACGGTGGGCATGGCTCCATGGTCGGTTGCGGTTGACGAAAATTATGGGGCGGCGGGTGTTTTCGTTCCGCCCGATGGCGATAGTCCGGACGATGGCGTCTGGGCGATCGGCAAGGAAGGCGAAAGCTGTTGGGTCTATGCCGAAATCGATCCGGCACGCGTGCCGAAATGGCGCGAAGCGGGGGCGGTGCGCCCGTTTGTGCATTGGCCCGAACAATTTGTCGGCGAACCGCAGCAACCCCTACCGATTGAAATCGTTGCTTTGGATTAAGACCGCAAAAAATTTACGGAACTTCCCAAATTTTTCAATTGTGAGCCTTGGCGGGTGAGGGTCTAACTTTCCCTCTCTGGGGGATGCTGCGCCACGTCTGGCGCACACTGTGTTTTTTGGGAAGCTGGCATTTATGAAAATCGGATTTATTGGCCTGGGCAACGTCGGCGGCAAATTGGCAGGCAGCCTGATCCGCAACGGCCATGATGTGACCGTGCGGGACTTGGATGATAGTTTGGTGGCCGAATATGTGGCCCGCGGTGCCTCTTCTGCGGCATCACCAAAGGAACTGGGAGAGGCGGTCGATCTGATCGTCACCTGCCTTCCCTCGCCCGCGGCCAGCGCCGCTGTTGCCGAAGGCGAAGACGGCTTTTTGCAGGTCATGCGTCCGGGTCAGGTCTGCCTGGAGATGAGCACAACCGACCATAGCGAAATCATCCGGCTGGGCGCACTGGTCGAAGCACGCGGGGCGATGTTCATGGAATGCCCTGTGTCAGGAGGTTGCCACCGGGCGGATACCGGCAATATTGCGATTTTCGCTGGCGGCCCCCGCGCGGCTTTTGAATTTGTCCTGCCGGTTCTGACCACCATGGGTCGCCGCATATTGCATACTGGTGATTTGGGGACAGCGTCGCAATTGAAGGTGATGACCAATTATCTGTGCACGGTGCATCTGGTCGCACTGGCGGAGGCGCTAACGACCTGTAAGGCCATTGGTCTCGACATGAACACAACTTATGAAGCGATTCGGATTTCATCGGGCAATAGTTTTGTCCATGAAACCGAAAGCCAGGTCATTCTGAACGGCAGCCGGGATATCAATTTCACCATGGATTTGGTCAGCAAGGATGTTGGCCTGTTCAACAACATTGCCCAAGCCGCGCAGGTGCCGGTCGAGTTGTCACCGTTGATCGTCAAAATTTTCAAAGAAGGCGAAGCGGCCTATGGCCCGCGCGAATTTTCACCCAATATCATCCGCCGCTATGAAGAGCCGCTAGGGATCAAGGTTCTGGGCACCGGATTCCCGGCTGAAATGGTCGACGACGAACCCGAAGAGCCCGGCTATGAGGTCGTCCCGAAACGGTAGGAAGTTGGAAAGGCAGTTGTCGAAAAGATTGCGGTCGTAGGCACATCTTTTCGCCGACACCGAAAGCGGGCATGCATCAATTCTGTAGATTGCGGGTGCCGCCGGAAGGCTGTAAAATCATTTTCAAGTTGGCAAGATCGTACTGCCTACTTTCAAATCAATTGCCAATTTAGAGCGGTTTCCGCACGAACTGACTCGAAGGGGATTCCCTTTTTGGTTGCGTTGTGATTCATGTTTCCTGCTGGTGGCAGGAGGCCAGCATGGATGGCACGAACACTATCACAGGATCTTCGGGACAGGGTTGTTGCCG
>JBGSLY010000379.1:0-2817 GCA_041740435.1 Parasphingorhabdus sp. | reverse complement strand
TCTCCCAGTTACCGGGAGTGGCCGATACGCTGACCGTCTGCGGCCGCATCGCGTCCCATTCATTGAATCGCAAGGGGCGGTTGTCGATACAACTGGGCAAGCGAAAGCCATATTCGGCAAGCGTAATCTTACGTCGGTGGTCCCCCTTGGACATCGCGCCGATTTGCGGCACGGTCTGGTGGCTTTCATCGACGAACAGCAGCGCATTGTCGGGCAGATATTCGAACAAGGTTGGCGGCGGTTCTCCGGGTAGCCGCCCGGTCAGGAAGCGCGAGTAATTCTCGATCCCCGCACACGAACCGGTGGCGGCGATCATTTCCAGATCAAAATGGGTCCGTTGTTCAAGCCTTTGGGCCTCCAGCAAGCGACCCTCGGCTTCTAGTTCCTTCAGCCGTTCGGTAAGCTCAAACCGGATCGCTTCGGCGGCCTGTTTCATCGTCGGACCCGGCGTTACATAGTGCGAATTGGCATAGACGCGGATCGTGTTCAGGCTGGGGCCCTTGGTGCCGGTGAGCGGATCGAATTCGTGGATTTCCTCAATATCGTCACCGAAGAAACTGACCCGCCACGCCACGTCTTCATAGTGCGAGGGGAAGATTTCCAGATTGTCGCCGCGCACCCGGAATGTCCCCCGGACAAAGGCGGCATCGTTTCGTTTGTACTGTAGGGCGACGAGTTTGCGGATGATCTCCCGCTGGTCAGCACTTTGCCCTTTTTTGAGGTCAAAGATCATCGCCGAATAGGTTTCAACAGAGCCGATGCCATAAAGACACGACACCGATGCGACGATGATAACATCGTCGCGCTCCAGCAAAGACCGCGTTGCCGAATGGCGCATCCGGTCGATGGCTTCGTTGACCGAGCTTTCCTTCTCGATATAGGTGTCGCTGCGCGGCACATAGGCTTCGGGTTGGTAATAGTCGTAGTAGCTGACGAAATATTCGACCGCATTGTCCGGGAAGAAATTCTTGAACTCGCCGTACAGCTGTGCGGCCAGGATCTTGTTGGGCGCGAGGATGAGGGCAGGGCGCTGCAGCGCCTCGATCACCTTGGCCATGGTAAAGGTCTTGCCCGATCCCGTGACGCCCAGCAGAACCTGATCGCGCTCTTCGGCGCGTAGGCCCTCGACCAGTTCGGAAATAGCAGTCGGTTGATCACCAGCGGGTTGATAGTCGCTGACCAACGTAAAGGGGCGCCCGCCATCCGATTTTTCGGGACGGGCCGGTTTGTGTGGGACGAAATTGTCGTCGGTATCGGGCTCGCTCAAGCCCCGGCGGATAATCAGTTCGGTCATCCCTCCATTATGGGAGGTATGGCGGCAAATGTCACTAACGTGATGCGAGCGCTACGGCATTTCGTCCGCTGTTTTTTGCCTGGTACATCGCGTGATCAGCACGGATCAAGGCTTGGGATAGGGGTTCATTGGACCGCCATTCGTTAACGCCGATTGAGCATGAGATTGAGAGGGATTCAGGCCAGTTTGCACACTTCAGTTGCTGGGTCGCCAAACGAATGCATTCAGCGGATTGTCCCGCACGCTCCTGAGTGCAGCCGAACAGCAGCAAAACAAATTCCTCCCCACCCCAGCGTGCTGCGAGCCCATGGCTAAAAAAGCTGCCCTCATATTCGGCAATCTGCGCGCGAAACATCTCTGCGCAGGCGACCAGCACCTGATCGCCAATATCGTGCCCGAACTGGTCGTTGATGGATTTGAACCGATCAAGGTCGATAACAATGGCGCTGGTGGGACGGTCGCCTGTTTGGCGGCGGATTTGCTCTGCCCGTTCGGCAAAGTCTCTGCGGTTGAGCAGCCCGGTCAGGCTGTCGTGGCGCGCCAGATAATCGGCCCGTTCCAGCGATTCCTGCAGCTGGCGAGACAGATATCCGACCTCCATTTCTGTCCGGATATTGCGATCCGCCTGGGTTTTCAAAACGGTGACCATCCATAGCAGACCGGGCAGCAGCGCGAGAATCGCGATGACAACAATCGGGCCAAAACCGCTGTAAAAATACAAAATGGTCGGGACGGACGTTGCGGTAAATCCGCCCAGCAGTGCGTGCGGAAGCCGGGGCACCGTCGCCGACACCAGCGCGCCCGATGTTATCGTTACAATCAGCGACACGGAAATCGTCGAGGGCGCAATACCGTGCATCAATGTGACCCCTAACGGCGCAAACATTGTGCCCCAGATCATCCCGGCCACGGCCTCCATCACCAACCATTGCCGGATGGCGGGTTCGGTCGGGCCATCGGTCTGCAAGGCCTTGCCCACACGGCCTGCAAGCCAGGCATTGCATAAAGTCGCCACAAGCTGCGCCGCAATCAGGCTCCACATCAGCCACATATTGGGAATCGCGGGCGCACAAATCGCCATGACCGATAGGGGTAACAAGGCCGGTAACCGGTTGCGCCACGGATCGCCAATCGACCGGGTCAGCAATTCCCGGTCAATCTGTTCGGCGGTAATATGGCCATGCTCCAGCTGCCGGGCTGAATGCATCAAGTCGTCTGGACGGGGTAAATCCATGAAGCACCTGACATTGCGGATATGTGATTTCCCCGAATTAGGCCGTAATGGTTAAAGAGCCGATAAGCATGGCCCACAGGGAATGTTTGCTATCTCTCCACCAGTGTGCCATAAGGGTTCCGCTAGCGTCGGAATTCGCGACGGAATTGGCGGATGGGTTGGTCGGTTATTCGGCCTGCCAGGCAAGTTTTTTTCCTTTCCCACGACACGACAATGCGACCGACCGTGCGTGCTTTTGCGCGCGGTCAAACACTCATGTTCTCAAGAAAGGAACAGGTTATGGCCATCG
>JBGSLY010000378.1:0-4251 GCA_041740435.1 Parasphingorhabdus sp. | reverse complement strand
GATACCCTCATTTACGGCGAAGTAGACCCTGTTGATGGTCAAGGCCGCCTGTTTGAGATGCCTCTGGCTGGCGGTGAGGCAAAGGAGATATTGCCCGATGTGACCATTGACCGGATGTATGTCGATCCGCTGACCGGCCGTTGGCTCGGCTATTTGACCGGAGGAGAAAACGGCAAGCCGGTATTTTTTGATCCGATGAAGCAGCGTGCTGCCTCCAAAATCAAACGTTCCTTTGCTCATGTCACGTCCTATGTGGAGGACTGGGATGAGAGCTTTACCAAGTTCATCGTCAACACCAGCGGCAATAACGACAGTGGAACCTGGTGGCTGGTCGACACGGCGGCCAATCGGGCGGTTGAGCTTGGCTATGAAAGGCCGGTCATTGGCTCGGCGGATGTGGGGCCGATTTCGACCATCGCCTATAAGGCCGTCGATGGTCTGGAAATGGACGGCATTTTGACGCTTCCTGCGGGCAGTGCTGGCAAAAACTTGCCGACCATCATATTGCCCCATGGCGGCCCGCATGGACAGGACGATCCGCAATTTGATTGGTGGGCGCAGGCCTTTGCATCGCGCGGCTATGCGGTTTTTCAACCGAATTTTCGCGGATCAACCTACCGGGATCAGCAATTTATCCGCGCCGGATACGGCCAATGGGGCCGCAAGATGCAAACGGACCTGTCCGATGGCCTGGCCGAACTGGTGCGATTGGGCATAGCGGACCCGAAGCGGGTGTGCATCATGGGGGCAAGCTACGGCGGCTATGCGGCGCTGGCCGGGGTGACATTGCAGCAGGGTCTTTATAAATGCGCGGTTTCGGTAGCCGGGGTCAGCGACGTCAAGAAAATGTATGTCACCGATGTGCGGGAAAGCGGGGGCAGCAAAATGACGATCCGCAATCTCAAAGAATCGATCGGCGATCCCAAGACGCTGGATGAAGTTTCACCCAACCGTTTTGCGGCTAAGGCCGACGCACCGATTTTGCTGATCCATGGCAAGGACGATGTGGTTGTGCCCTTTGATCAATCCTTGGTGATGGTTGATGCGCTGAAAGACGCGGGCAAGCCGTATGAATTTGTTGTCCTGAAAGAAGAAGACCATTGGCTGTCGCGGGAGGTAACGCGCAAGCAGATGCTGGATGCAGCGGTGACGTTTGTCGAGAAGCATAATCCGCCCAATTGAGCCTTCACGAACGCTTGCTCCGGCAAAAACTTTACGATAACGGCTAAGGGGAAGGGGCCTTAGCTCAGTTGGTAGAGCGCGTCGTTCGCAATGACGAGGTCAGGGGTTCGACTCCCCTAGGCTCCACCAATTTTCCAGTATCCGACCCGGACACATGGTATGCAGAATGTCCCAAAGACTTGGGTGACAAGCGGTGCACCTCCGAAAACCCCTCGCAATTGAGCGCGTGAGCTGATTCAGTCTTTGCAGACGGTGGCGACCATGTATCAATAAGGTTTGTTTGGCTTATCGGATCATTTGAAACGGCTCGCGGCGAACGGTGATCCGCTTGAGAAATTGGGCCGGATTGTTCATTTTGAAGGTTTCCGTCTGGATCTGGATAAGGCCGGGCTATGCAGACGGATCCAATGGCGGTCGCCCGCCTGATAACTGCGCGGCCATGTTCAAGATAGTGATCCTTGCCGCACAGAATAAGGTGGCCGATGCCCGGATCGAATATCTGATCCGTGACCGGCGGAGTGGGCTGCGGTTCATGGGCTTCGTTCTCGGTGCCCCGACGCCCGGCGCCAACACGAACAGGCTCTTTCGCGAGCGCGGTGTTCGCGGCCCTTGGCTCACGGCCTGTCTCCAGCCCACTCCACCCCAATTGCACTCGCTCGGCCAACAACACACTTGCTTTCCCCCGCAACTGCCGCTAAGCGCCCGCGCATTCCACATGAAGGGCATTCATACCGGTGCCCGTTGTCTCCTTTCAGGCGGCATACGGGTTCTTCGCTCTTCAGAGGTACAACCGGAAGGAGAAAGACTATGGCGGCCCCTGTCGTCAACCTACAGCAATTGATCGAAGCCGGAGCGCATTTCGGCCATCAGACCCACCGTTGGAACCCGCGCATGAAGCCGTATATTTTCGGCGCGCGCAACGGTGTCCACATTCTTGACCTGTCACAGACGGTGCCGCTGTTTGCACGCGCGCTGGAATTTGTGTCGGCCTCTGTCGCTAATGGCGGAAAGGTGTTGTTCGTCGGCACCAAGCGTCAGGCGCAGGAACCGATTGCCGATGCGGCCCGCGCCAGCGGACAGCATTTTGTCAACCACCGCTGGCTCGGCGGGATGCTGACCAACTGGAAGACGATTTCCAACTCGATCCGCCGGATGAAGACGCTGGAAGAACAGCTGTCGGGCAGCACGCACGGCTTTACCAAGAAAGAAGTGTTGCAGCTGACCCGCGAAAAGGAAAAGCTGGAAATGTCGCTGGGCGGCATTCGCGACATGGGCGGCATTCCTGATGTGATGTTCGTGATCGACGCCAACAAGGAAGTGCTGGCGATCAAGGAAGCCAATGTTCTGGGTATTCCGGTGGTTGCGATCCTCGATTCGAACGTCGATCCTTCGGGCATTGCGTTTCCGGTGCCCGCGAATGACGACGCCGCGCGCGCGATCCGCCTGTATTGTGAAGCGGTTGCGACCGCCGCGACCAAGGGCAGCCGCGAAGCCGATATGGCATCGGGCCGCGATATCGGCGCATCGGTTGCACCTCCGGCAGAAGACGTGGTCGCCAGCGATCCCGTGATCAGCGCCGAGGAAGCCGAAGTCTTGGCGGAAATGGAAGCGGCTCCCGCAGCGGATGCAGCACCAGCAAGCGAAGGCTGAGCCACTAGGCTTAGCCACACGGGGATTCCATCGGCGGACCGGCATTAAAATGTCACAGCCAATATATAATGGTCCGCCGATAGGAATCGCCGACACAGATTTGAACAGAAAGGAAATGCACATGGCTATTACAGCTGCGGCAGTCAAAGAATTGCGGGAACGCTCCGGCGCGGGCATGATGGATTGCAAAAAGGCGCTGTCCGAAACCAATGGCGATATTGAGGCAGCGGTCGATCTGCTGCGGACCAAAGGTCTGGCGGCGGCACAGAAAAAGTCGAGCCGGACCGCGGCCGAAGGTCTGGTCGGCATGGCCGTGGCCGGAACCAAGGGCGTTGCGGTTGAGGTCAACAGCGAAACCGATTTCGTCGCCAAGAACGACCAGTTCAAGGATTTCGTGCGTTCGGTGACCGGCGTTGCGCTGGCGCAGGATATTGCCGAAGTCGACGCTCTGCTGGCTGCCGGTTATCCCGCTGGCGGAACCGTGACCGAGGCGCTGACCAACAATGTTGCCACCATCGGCGAAAATCAGGCGATCCGCCGGATTGGCGCGCTGTCGGTCGGCAAAGGCGCGGTTGTGTCCTATATGCACAATGCAGTGGAACCCGATCTGGGTAAGATCGCGGTGCTGGTCGCTTTGGAAAGCGAAGCAGCGGACGACGTATTGCAGCCGCTTGGCAAGCAGATTGCGATGCATATCGCTGCTGCCTTCCCGCTGGCGCTCAACGCCGATGGGTTGGACCCCGAACTTTTGGCGCGTGAACGGGCAATTGCGACCGAAAAGGCTGCCGAATCGGGTAAGCCCGCTGATATCGTCGCCAAAATGGTCGACGGTGCGATGGCCAAATTCGCCAAGGAAAACGCGCTGCTCAGCCAGCTGCTCGTCATGGACGGCAAGACCCCGATTGCCCAGGTATTGGAACAGGCCGGCAAAGCGGCGGGCGCAAGCATCACGCTGACCAACTATGTCCGTTTCCAACTGGGTGAAGGCATCGAGAAAAAGGTCGACGATTTCGCGGCAGAAGTGGCTGCTGCGGTCGCGGGGTAAATATTTCTTCCCTCCCGCTTGCGGGAGGGGGACAAAAGAACACCGCCGCAAACCTCATTTGAACGCTTGGCACAGCGGCGCGGACTTACTATGGTTCGCGCCGCTGTCTTATAGTTGCGTTCGTATCGTTGATATATCCGGCTAAAAACACGCGGATAAATTTGTAACCGGGAAAATCCATGTCCAGCGCAGAACCTTCCAAACCAAAGTTCAACCGCATCCTGCTGAAACTGTCGGGCGAGGCATTGATGGGTAGCGGGCAGTTTGGCATCGACCCCGACACCGTTGCGCGGATCGCAGGCGAGGTAAAGGCGGCCAAGGAAGCGGGGCATGAACTCTGCCTCGTGGTTGGCGGCGGCAATATCTTTCGCGGG
>JBGSLY010000377.1:0-10358 GCA_041740435.1 Parasphingorhabdus sp. | reverse complement strand
CCGGTTGCCTGCCGCCGACGCTGGGTTCCTATCGACCCGATCTATTCGAACCGGAATCCGCACGCGCCATTCTTTCAGTTCTGATCGGAGGCCTTTCGCCCTTTGCCGACATCTGGCTGGCGGAAACATTGAGCACGATTGCCGAGGCGGAATTGATCGGCGAGATATTGGCACAGGACACCCGACCGCTTTGGATTTCGTTCACCCTTAACGATGAGGGTGACGCCGCGCTGCGTTCAGGCGAGACCATTAGACAGGCCGTGACCGCCGCACAGAAAATTGGAGCCAAGGCGATTTTGTTCAATTGCAGCGCCCCGGAAGTCATGGAAGATGCGGTCCAAAAGGCCAAGACGGCACGGAGCTCCGATACGATGGAAATTGGCGTCTATGCCAATGGTTTTGCGCATAACGAAGAGGAGGTCGCGGCCAATGCGGGCTTGCGGGAAATTCGCGCCGATCTTGATCCGGTTCGCTATCTCGGCTGGGCCAGAAAATGGGTCGCCGCAGGTGCAACAATCATTGGCGGCTGCTGCGGGATCGGACCGGCGCATATCCGCACGCTGGCGGGGGGCCTAAGATGAAACATTCGCTCAAAAACTTCCCTGCTTTGGTGTAAGGTGGAAAAATGACGTATCAGCCGCAAAAGGATTTCGGGACACCGGCCAGCCCTTCGCTGGATGCAGTCACATTGACCATTGATGGCCGTGTAGTAACGGTGCCGTCCGGATCTAGCATCATGCGTGCCGCCGCAGAGCAAGGCACTTCTATCCCCAAACTGTGCGCGACGGACAATATCAAAAGCTTTGGATCGTGCCGATTGTGCTTAGTGGAAATTGATGGTCGCCGGGGAACGCCGGCCAGTTGCACGACCCTGGTCGAGCAAGACATGGTGGTCCACACCCAGACACCCAAGCTACGGAAGCTGCGCAAGGGCGTAATGGAACTCTATATCTCCGATCATCCTCTCGATTGCCTCACCTGTGCCGCCAACGGCGATTGCGAATTGCAGGATCAGGCAGGCGCGGTTGGTCTGCGTGATGTACGCTATGACGTTGGCGCTTCGCATTTGGGTCAGGAAAAAGATCACTCCAACCCCTATTTCGACTTTGATCCCAGCAAATGTATCGCCTGCTCACGCTGCATCCGCGCTTGCGATGAAGTGCAGGGCACTTTGGCGCTCACCATGGAAGGGCGCGGTTGGGATTCAAAAATTTCTGCCGGGTTGGCGAGTGACAATTTCCTTGGTTCCGAATGCGTATCCTGCGGCGCGTGTGTGCAGGCCTGTCCGACCGCCACACTGATTGAGAAAAAAGTCGTTGAAGTAGGCACCCCAGAACGCAGCGTCGTGACCACATGTGCCTATTGCGGCGTCGGATGCACCTTCCGCGCCGAAATGCGCGGCGAGCAGCTGGTGCGAATGGTCCCCTATAAAGATGGCAAGGCCAATCGCGGCCATAGTTGCGTCAAGGGCCGTTTTGCCTGGGGCTATGCGCAGCACCAGGAACGCATATTAAAGCCAATGATCCGCAAATCGATCCATGATCCATGGCGGGAAGTCGATTGGGATGAAGCCTTTGCCTACACGGCGTCCGAGCTAAAACGCATTGCCGATACATACGGAAAGCACGCTCTGGGAGGCATTACCTCTAGCCGCTGTACCAATGAAGAGACGTTTCTGGTCCAGAAGCTGGTGCGGTCCGGTTTCGGCAACAACAATGTCGATACTTGCGCCCGCGTTTGCCACTCCCCAACCGGTTATGGCCTGAAAACAACCTTTGGGACGAGCGCGGGGACACAGGATTTTGACAGCGTCGAAGAAAGCGAAGTCATCCTGATCATCGGAGCCAACCCCACCGATGGCCACCCGGTTTTTGCCAGCCGGTTGAAGCGCCGATTGCGAGGCCAGGATGGCCGTCCGCCCGCAAAGCTGATCGTCATCGATCCGCGCCGAACCGATATTGTGCGTTCGCCGCATATTGAGGCAGAACATCATCTTCCGCTTCGTCCCGGCACCAATGTAGCGGTGCTGACCGCGATGGCGCATGTAATCGTGACCGAGGGTTTGGCCGACGAAAATTTCATCCGGGAGCGATGCAACTGGGATGAATATTGCCATTGGGCTGATTTCGTCTCGCTTGCCCGAAACAGCCCGGAAAATTTGCAGCCGGTAACTTTGGTCGAGGCCGAAGACGTGCGCGAGGCGGCGCGGCTTTACGCGACCGGGGGTAATGCAGCGATCTATTACGGTCTTGGAGTGACCGAGCATTCTCAGGGCAGCTCGACCGTCATGGCGATTGCCAATCTGGCGATGGCAACCGGTAATATAGGGCGTCGCGGCGTTGGCGTGAACCCGCTGCGCGGACAAAATAATGTCCAGGGCGCCTGTGACATGGGCAGCTTCCCGCACGAGCTTTCCGGTTATCGCCACATTAGCGACGGCGAGACCCGGCGACTGTTTGAAAGCGACTGGGGTGTAACGCTCGATCCCGAACCCGGCCTGCGCATACCGAATATGTTGGATGCAGCGGTTGATGGGGTGTTCAAGGCGCTTTACTGTCAGGGCGAGGATATTCTCCAATCCGATCCCAATACACAACATGTGTCGGCTGGATTGGCGGCGATGGAATGCGTTATCGTCCACGACCTTTTCCTGAACGAAACCGCAAATTATGCGCATATTTTCCTTCCCGGTTCGACTTTCCTAGAGAAGAACGGCACTTTTACCAATGCCGAGCGGCGCATCCAGCCGGTGCGCAAGGTGATGACACCGATGAACGGGCTAGAAGATTGGGAAGTGACCCAACGATTGGCACAGGCCATGGGGCTGGATTGGGATTACCGCCATCCCTCCGAAATTATGGAAGAAATTGCCCGATTAACGCCCACATTTGCCGGGGTATCCTTTGATCGCTTGGATGAACTGGGATCGCTGCAATGGCCGGTCAATGCCGATGCGCCGGACGGATCACCGATCATGCACATCGATGGCTTTGTGCGCGGCAAGGGTAAGTTCGTCGTCACCGACTATGTCCCCACCGACGAGAAGACCGGTCCGCGCTTTCCGCTGTTGCTGACGACCGGGCGCATTTTGTCCCATTACAACGTTGGCGCACAAACCCGTCGCACCGAAAATACGGTTTGGCATCCCGAAGATTTGCTGGAAATCCATCCGGTCGATGCCGAGGATCGCGGCATAAAATCCGGGGACTGGGTGAAACTGACCAGCCGCGCGGGCGAGACAACCTTGCGCGCCACGGTAACCGACCGTGTCGCGCCCGGCGTGGTCTACACGACTTTTCATCATGCGGTGACTCAGGCCAATGTGGTGACCACCGACTATAGCGACTGGGCAACCAACTGCCCCGAGTATAAGGTCACGGCGGTACAGATCAGTGCATCCAATGGGCCATCCAACTGGCAGGAGGAATATGAGGCCTTGTCCGAACAGGCTCGGCGTATTGTGACCCCGGTGCCAGCGGAGTGAATACCGTCGAACGCCTAGTCTATATGGCCAATCAAATTGCGGCCAATCTTGCGACCGATGAAGATGCCGTTGCAGCGGTAGCCAACCATATCCAGCAGTTCTGGGATCCGCGCATGAAGAAAATAATCTACTCTTATAGCGGCGATGGCCTTTCGCAAATCGCTGCGCACGCGATCCGCCGACTTGCTGAAAACCAGAATGCCGCTTGATAAGGGGGTAAAGCGCGTTCGCTTTTCGGTGTTGAAGCCGGAAGGCGTGCCCAGCGACGATATCGAACGCGATGTTATTATGGAGGCGCCCATTGCCATAGAAGTGAACGGCATCGGTTATGCCGTCATGATGGCGACGCCGATCGATCTCGAAGATTTTGCCGTCGGCTTCAGCCTTTCTGAACAGCTAATCACCCAATCCCGCCAGATCATCAGCATCGACGCCCACCAGGCGGAATTGGGCTGGATATTGCGAATCCAGCTGGATGCGGAAAACGCAGAGAAAGTGTTTGCCCGCGCCCGGCAGAGGGTGTCGGAAAGCAGCTGCGGCTTGTGCGGAATGGAAAATCTGGAAGAAGTGATGCGTCCCCTGCCTCACATAAACGCGCAGGTAACGGTGGCAAATGAAGCGATTTTTAAGGCACTTTCCCTGCTCCGGGCCCACCAATCCCTAAACGCAGCTACTGGCTCTGCACATGCGGCGGCCTTTTTTGCTCCCGACGGATCACTGTTGATGACGCGAGAAGATGTCGGGCGGCATAATGCACTCGACAAGCTGATCGGTGCCCTCGCCAGAGCAGGAAGAGATGCATCTACTGGCTTCATTCTTTTGACCGCACGATGTAGTCTGGAACTCGCCCAGAAGGCCATATTAGCCAATTGCCCGATGTTGGTGACAATTTCCGCGGCAACCGATCTTGCCATAGATGTCGCTGAAAAAAGTGGCCTTCGGTTGATTAGCCTTGCCCGCCCGGACGCGGCTCTTTCCGCAAAGTACCAAACCGGTTGATCAGCCAGCTTCGAAACGTGGCAATAGCCGGATCAGCAAGATCGTCGGCATGCAGTTTTAAGTAATAACCATATCCATCTTCGATAACGGCATCATAGGGCATGACTAGCCGCCCATTCGCAATGTCCTGAGCGAACATATCGACATCGCCCAAAAATACGCCATTGGCGGCCATCGCATATTGCGCGGCCGCTATGGCGGTATCGAACGCCAGACCGCCGTGGGTGGCCATCGCTATCCCGCTTTGACGAAGATAAGCGGTCCAGAGCACATCGCGCGGTTCGCCGTCAAGTTTGAGATGCAACAGCTCCTGGCTTTGCAAAAAGCCTTCAAGCGACTTGCCCTGACTCGCAAGCGCAGTTTCCGGCGAACATAAGGGTGCCACGCGCACCATCCACAAAAGATCAGTGATGCGGTCATCGACATTCGGCCTGTCATAGGCGATCGCCATGTCAAATTCCGTCGGTGGTAATCCGGTGACATGGGCACTCGATACATCCAGACGGATGTCGGGATTTTCGGTGTGAAAGTCGCGCAACATTGGCAAAAACAGTTGCTGTAACAGAGATGGCGGTACGTGTAGTCGCAGTGAGCGGCCGGACATTCCGTCGTTGCGGATCGCATTCAGGGATTGCTCCATGCGGTCAAGGCATTTGCTGACGACCGGCAAAAGCTCTTCACCCGCCGGTGTTAGCGACAATCCGGACGCATCGCGGGCAAAAAGCTGTTTACCCAACAGTTCTTCAAGTCCGCTAACATGACGGCTCATCGCACTTTGCGAAACAGAGAGCGCCGCCGCGCCGCCAGTAAAACTGCGATGCTGCCCCACCGCTTCAAAGGCGCGCAAGGCGTTAAGCGGGAGCCAGCGCCGGTTGATTGTGCTGCGATGTGAGATGATTACACCCTTTCCGACATGTGCCAATGCGCGTCCTGGATACTGCCCCACATTTTGAGATAGGGCTATGCGAAAATGCGATTGTATTCGCTCGGCTCCTTGCACCATTGATATGCTGGGGATTTTGAAAAAAAGGCTTGGGTATGGATTTGGATCGGATTGACACTCTTTTCAGACAGAGGCGCGAAGGACATACCTTACCCCAAGGCCTGTATACCGAGTCCAACAGTTTCGACTTCGACATGACGGCAATCTACGGCCAAAGCTGGTTGATGGTTGGCATGGACTGCGAATTGCCCAAAACCGGTAGCTATATCTCTATGATGGTCGGCAATTGGCCCGTTATCATCACCCGCGACCGGGACGGCAATATCCGTGCTTTTCACAACAGCTGCCGCCATCGCGGATCGATGATCTGTGCGGTGGGCAGCGGCACGTCGCCAAAGCTGGTTTGCCCCTATCACCGCTGGACCTATGATCTTGATGGTTCGCTGTTCGCGGCAAACCGGATGAACGATGATTTCGTGAAAAGCGATCACGGCCTGAAACCGGTTGCCATCAGGAATGTCGAAGGCGCGTTGTTCATTTGCCTTTCGGATGATCCGCCGCCCTTTGAAGAATTCGGAGAGAAGCTTAGCGCCTATATCGCCCCGCATCGCCCAAAAGATGCCAAGCTGGCGGCATCGGCGGTGCTGGTCGAAAATGCCAATTGGAAATTGGTCATGGAAAATGCCCGCGAATGTTATCATTGCGGCACCGGGCATCCGGCCTTGGCAAAGACCTTTCCTGTTGAAATGTCGCGCCATTTTGATTCGGGTGAAGATGCGCGGATCAAAGCGTTCACCGCGACAATGGACCAGCTTGGCCTCCCGCAAGCGGCAATCGAAGGCCATTGGTGGCAGATTGCTCGCTTTGCGCTGAACAAAGACTGTGTCGCGATTTCGGATGGCGGCAGGCATGTGTCCAAAAAGCTGATGTGCGATGTCAACGGCGGCGATCTTGGCTCGATGCGTTTTGCCCTCGACCCGCATTGCTTCGTGCATTGTACGGCGGACAGCATGTTCATGTTCAGTGCGATGCCCGTTGGGCCGAATGAAACCCATGTTTTCAGCAAATGGTATGTTCACAAAGACGCCGTGGAGGGCGTGGATTATGACATGGCGAGCCTGACCTCTCTCTGGACCAAAACCAATTTAGAGGACAAGCAACTGGCGGAAAATAACCAGGTCGGCGTGAACAGCATCGGCTATACTCCCGGTCCCTATTCGGACGAAGCCGAGATGCTCGCCCGGCGTTTTACCGACTGGTATTGCGACAAGGCCCGCGAATATGTTGCGGCCCATGGCAAAGGATAACCCCGCGGGGCTCCGCCCCGAAACACTCGCTGTCGCTTATGGTTATGACCCGGAAATGGGCATGGGTTCGGTAAAACCGCCGATTTTCATGACATCGACCTTTGTCTACCCTTCGACCCAACATGCGAAGGATGTGCACGAGGCCTATTTCGATGGTACTGGCCCGTTGGTCGGCGAAACCCATCATATCTATTCGCGGCTCGGGCATCCGGGCCTTGATTTCTTGGAAAAGCGGCTGGCGGCGATTGATGGCGCGGAAGAAGCGGTGGCCTTTTGCAGCGGCATGGCGGCGCATTCCAGCATCGCGCTGGCCTATGTCCGCCCGGGCGATTCGGTGCTGCACGGCCGCCCGATTTATGGCGGTGTTGATATGCTCTACAACAGCATAATGCCGCAGTTCGGATCGTCGGCTGTATCTTATCTCGATGGGACCGATGATGCGGGTGCGCGCGCCGCGGCCGAACAAGCCATGGCGCAGGGACCGCTGAAACTGATCATCGCCGAAACCCCCGCGAACCCAACCGCAGCGATTGTTGATTTGGATCTGATGGTGCGGATCGCGGATGAAGTCGGCTTACGGCAGGGACACAGACCTTTGGTCGTGGTCGATAATACCCTGCTCGGTCCGTTTGCCCAGCGCCCGATGGAGCATGGCGTCGATCTGTGCATGACATCGCTGACCAAATATTGCGGCGGGCATAGCGATCTGCTGGCCGGCGGGATCAGCGGGCGTAAGGATCTGATCGAAAATTTGCGACAGCTACGAACGACATGGGGCAATCATCTTGATCCTTATACCTCCTGGTTGGTCCTGCGTTCGCTGGAATCGGTTGCCGTACGCACCGAACGCGCAATGAGCAACGCGCGCGGGGTTGCTGAATTTCTGCAAGGACATCCCAAGGTTGCCGGCGTGACCTATTTGGGTTTTCTGGAAGAGGGCACCCGCGCCCGTGCGGTCTATGACCGGCAGTGCAAGGCGGCGGGATCAACTTTCTCTTTTCACTTACACGGCGGCGAGGCAGAGGCTTTTCGCATGCTTGACCGGCTGAAATTGCTAAAACTGGCGGTCAGCCTTGGCGGTTCTGAAACTTTGATTTGCCATTCGGCGAGCACAACCCATTATGCCGTCGCGCCGGAGCAAAGGCTGGCGGGCGGCATTACCGACGGGACCATCCGGCTTTCGGTTGGACTAGAGCATGTCGATGATCTTATTGCCGATTTGCAGCAAGCACTGGAGGCTGTGTAATGGAACTGAATTTTACCGGAACCGATCTGTGCGCCGTTAACGGCACGCGCAGTGCGCCCGAAGCCCGATATGACGTCGTTGTGGTCGGAGCAGGTCCAAGCGGCGTAGAGGCCGCCATTCACGCGGCAAAGGGAGGTGCATCGGTTTTGCTGGTCGATGAAAATCCGGTCTCGGGCGCGCTGATGGGCAATGATGTGCCGCTCTATTTCGGCGGCCGGATGACACCGGCGACCCAGAATAGCGAGCGCATGCTCGAAGCTATTTTTATGAGCATGCCCGAACTCGAAACCGCCATGGAGGCGGGCGTAGAGTTGATGCTGGGTACAACAGCCTGGGGCGTTTATCGCAATGGTCCCGGCGTAGGCAGCTTGCCCGAACAGGTGGTTGGCCTTGCCAATGCCGAGCGATCTTGGATGGTCGGTTTTGACAAAATCGTGCTGGCCACCGGCGCGCGCGATCTGGCGATGGCCTTTCCGGGATGGAATCAGCCCGGTGTGATGGGGGCCGCCGCCCTGCGGATGCTGCTGACGCGCTATGATAGTTTCGCCGGGCAGCGCATAGTGTTTCTGGGCTCGCACGATCTGGCGTTGGAGACGGCGTTACTGGCGCATGAACGCGGCTTGGAGGTTGCGGGACTTGTCGAAGTGCGCAATGCCCCGCAGGGCAGCGCTGAACTGATCTCAAAAATTGAAGCCGCTGGCATCACAATTTTATGCAGCCAATCGATTGCGTCGGCCGAAGGGGGTATTAACGGCGTCGAAAGTGCCACTCTCGGCAACGGCGACACCATTTCCTGCGACACGATTTGTGTTGCCATCGGCCTGATCCCGTCGATCGAACTCATCGATGCCATGCAGGGCCCACGCACACTCCACCCCATGCGCGGCGGTTATATTCCGGCTGGTGAAGCGGCCGTCTCCGCTGTTGGCGATTGCGCTGGTCTTGCCGATACGGGCTTCGATCATATCGCGTATCGCATGGAATGGATGCAAGCACTGGCCGCCGCCAGCGCTGATGATACGATCATCTGCCAATGCGAAGAGGTGACGCGCGCCGACCTGATCGGCGTGCAACCGCCGCATTATCTGGCCCGTCCTGCGCCTATGTGCGCGCGGTCGCTCGAATCGCTGCTGAAGGACGGTCCAGCCAATCAAGACCAGATCAAACGCCTGACGCGTGCGGGCATGGGGGTTTGTCAGGGCCGACGCTGCCGCGATCAGGTGGCGATGCTGCTGGCGCTGGAGTCGGGCGTGGACTTCGGCACGATCCCGCTCGCCAGCCACCGCGCGCCGGTTCGTCCGTTACCAATGAAGATCATGGCAGATTGGCAGGAGCCGCCGGAAATGGATGCCGCCTGGGATGTCTGGTTTGGTATTCCCACTGCATGGGTCCCGCATGAAGATATCGGCACGCGCCATGAGGATGAACACCGCCAGATGCTGTATACGGGGATGTATACATGAGCGGCGCAGAAGTTGTTATCGTTGGCGGCGGCGTCACAGGATTAAGCGCGGGCTGGTGGCTGGCGCGTTCCGGCGTCAAGGTGACGGTGCTCGACCGGTTCATCGTTGGTTGGGAGGCATCGGGCCGCAATGGCGGCGGCGCGTCGCATTATGCCAGCCCCCTGTTCGATGAAGAGCAACGGATGTGGCCGCAAATGGACGAGCTTTTGGGCTATCCGACCGAGCATCAAAAAGAGCGCATCATCATCGCGATGACCGAGAGACAATGGGAGCAATATCGCTTTGTTGCCGAGCGTCACCTTCGGCTCGGTCATCCGGTCGAGTTGCTGGATACCAAACAGGTGCTGGACGCTGTGCCGCTGGCCAGTGAAAAATGCTTTGGCGGGGTCCATTATAAATTTGGCGGTCATGCCAACCCACAGCGCAGCGTGCAGGCCTATGCCTGGGCGCTGCAGGATCTGGGTGGAACCATCGTTCAGCATTGCCCGGTGACGGGTTTTGAAACGGCGGGCGGGAAAGTAACTGCGGTCAAGACCGCCAAGGGCAGCTATGGTTGCGATGCGGTCGTGGTCGCTGCGGGGCCGCAAATCCCCGCGTTGATGGCGCAGCTTGGGATCGACGTTCCGCTGGCGGCGGCGCGGGCGGAAATGATCATCACCGAACCGGCACCGATGATGCCGATTGGCGGCGTCGATGGTCACAAACTCTATGGGCGTCAGACGATGCGCGGCAATCTCGCCTATGGCGGCGGGCCACATGAATGGATTGACGACAGCCCCGATAGTCCGGCGGCCCGGCCCTCCACACCTCTGGCGCGCAATCTTGCCAAGCGCCTCGCCGAGCTCTTGCCAAAGGCCGCGCACCTCAATGTCATTCGCAGTTGGGCAGGAGTAATAGAAAACTCGCCAGATGGCCG
>JBGSLY010000376.1:0-4750 GCA_041740435.1 Parasphingorhabdus sp. | reverse complement strand
ATCAAAACATTATAATGAGCTTATAATGTGAAGGAATCTCAATCCATGCAAACCGCCCGATCTGGCCAAACCGAACGCGTAACTTATCTGACCAGTGCCGCGCAGAAGGCCCAGCTTGAAGCATTTGCTAAGGCCCGCGGTGAGAGTGTTGGCAATGTCCTGCGTGAGGCAACGATGCGCTATATTTCTGAACCGGCCATTTCGCCGGCGGAGGAAGAGGCTCTGCAGTTTTTGGCCGACGAACTTAATGCTGCCGTTCCAAAAATTCGCGAGAGTCTTGAACGATCTATCGCGATGTTGGAGAAATCCAATGCCGACATTGATCGCAAAATGCGCGAAGCGGGGATTCGTAAATGAGTGCTATGAGTGACGCCCTGAAGGGAATTCGGCAAATACTGCTCATACAAGATCAAGTTCAACGCCTCGAACAGCAGACCGAAAGACAGGGGCAGGAAATCGGAAAATTGGCTGACGACCTGATCTCGGTAGATAAGCGCGTGGTACGAATTGAAACCATGATCGAAATGTCTGGACGTGGCGGTTCACAACCAAGGATTGAAGAATGAAACTAGGACGACTCAACCACATCGGCGTTGCCACGCCCTCCATTGCCGACAGCATCATGTTCTATCGCGACATCATGGGCGCGACGCACATCCACGAACCCTTCGACCTGCCCGATCAGGGGGTGAAGGTGTGTTTTGTCGACACGCCGACCCATTCGGGGATGGACGGGACGCAGATTGAGCTCATTGAGCCTTTGCCCGGCAACACCTCTATCGCCGGTTTCCTCGACAAAAATCCGCTGGGCGGACAGCACCATATCTGTTTTGAGGTGCCCGATATTCATGTAGCCAAGGCGGAATTTGAAGCCATGGGCAAACGGGTTTTGGGCGAGCCGCGTATTGGTGCGCACGGCACGCTTATCTTTTTCGTCCATCCCAAGGATATGGGCGGCATGCTAACCGAAATTATGGAAACGCCAAAGGGAGCAGGACATTAAATGACATACGAAACCATCAAGCTGGAAATCGCCGACGCAATCGCCACCATCACCCTGAACCGGCCCGAGCGGCTCAACGCGATGCCGCCGCAAATGGCGGATGAAATCGGCGATGCGCTCGACCAATTGGGTGACGCCCGGGCGGTGTTGATCACCG
Organism: Parasphingorhabdus sp.; assembly: GCA_041740435.1. Lineage (GTDB taxonomy): Bacteria > Pseudomonadota > Alphaproteobacteria > Sphingomonadales > Sphingomonadaceae > Parasphingorhabdus. Next base: position 3,590 of record JBGSLY010000376.1, on the reverse strand, counting down.
GCGAAGGCCGCGCGTTTTGCTCCGGTGCAGACCTATCCGCGCGCGGCGAGGGGGCTTCGATTTCCGGCGGGCAGGGGGCGTACCGCGCGCTGTCCAAGTCCTACAATCCGCTGATGATGAAACTAGCCAAGCTGCCGGTTCCGGTTGTTACCGCCGTTAACGGCCCAGCTGCCGGGGTGGGGTGCAGCGTGGCGCTGGCCAGCGATTTCGCGATTGCGGGCAAATCGGCCTATTTCCTGCAAGCCTTTGTCAACATCGGTCTGGTGCCCGACGGCGGCGCATCGTGGATGCTGACCCGGTTGGTGGGCAAGGCGCGGGCGACCGAAATGATGCTGCTGGGCGAAAAAATTGGCGCCGAAAAAGCGGCCGATTGGGGCCTGATCTACAAATGTGTTGAGGACGCCGATTTAATGACCGAAGCGCGGGCTTTGGCGACGCGCCTTGCCAATGGGCCAACCGTGGCGCTTGGGATTATGCGCCAGAATCTGGCCAATGCGCTGGAACAGGACTATGCCTCCGCGCTGCGCGGTGAAGCGGAGGGGCAGCGGATTGCTGGCGACAGCGGCGACGCTCGCGAAGGAGCAATTGCCTTTTTGCAAAAGCGCAAGACAGCGTTTACGGGGAAATAAACTAGGCCCTCTCCCCTTCAGGGGAGAGGAGCGAGACTTAGCGCCGGAGGCGGTTAGTCGCAGCGGAGCGGGGCACTGCCCACTCCAAGTCCGGCTAGCCAACACGTTGGCAAGCCTACCTATCCTCTCCCCGGAAGGGGAGAGGGGAAAAGGATGAATAATGGCAAATATCGACGACTGGAAAAAAGCGGCTGACAAAGAGGTCAAGGGCAAAGACCTGACCTGGCACACGCCCGAAGGGTTCGACATCAAACCGCTGTATACGGCGGAGGATGTTAGCGATCCGGGTCTGCCCGGCTTCGCGCCATTCACACGCGGCGTGCGGGCGTCGATGTATGCAGGCCGACCTTGGACGATTAGGCAATATGCCGGTTTTTCGACCGCCGAGGAATCGAACGCCTTTTATCGCCGCAATTTGGCAGCCGGACAAAAGGGCCTGAGCGTAGCCTTCGATCTCGCCACCCACCGCGGCTATGACAGCGACCATCCGCGCGTTGTCGGCGATGTCGGCAAGGCGGGTGTGGCGATTGACAGCGTCGAGGATATGAAAATCCTGTTCGACGGCATCCCGCTCGACCAGATGTCGGTTAGCATGACGATGAACGGCGCGGTCATCCCTATCCTCGCGTTCTTCATCGTCGCGGGTGAAGAGCAGGGGGTTGCCCAAGCGCAGCTGGACGGAACGATCCAGAACGACATCCTGAAAGAGTTCATGGTCCGCAACACCTATATCTATCCGCCCGAACCGTCGATGCGGATTGTTTCAGATATTATCGCCTATACATCCGCTAACATGCCGAAATTTAATAGTATTTCGATCAGCGGCTATCACATGCATGAGGCTGGGGCGACGGCGGTGCAGGAACTCGCCTTCACCATCGCCGACGGCAAAGAATATGTGCAGCGCGCAATAGAAAGCGGGCTTGATATCGACGCATTCGCAGGGCGTTTGAGCTTTTTCTTCGGAATCGGTATGAATTTCTTCATGGAAGTGTCGAAGCTGCGCGCGGCGCGGACTTTGTGGCACCGGGTGATGGACGGGCTTGGCGCAAAGGACGAACGTTCCAAGATGCTGCGCACGCATTGCCAGACGTCGGGCGTCAGCTTGCAAGAACAAGATCCCTACAACAACGTCATCCGCACCACGGTGGAGGCGATGGCCGCGACCTTGGGCGGGACCCAGTCGCTGCACACCAATGCGTTGGATGAAGCCATCGCGCTCCCCACCGATTTTTCGGCGCGAATTGCGCGTAACACGCAGATTGTGCTGCAGGAAGAAAGCGGCATCACCAAGGTGGTCGATCCGCTGGGCGGTTCTTACTATGTTGAGGCTCTGACCGCCGAACTGGTCGATCAGGCTTGGAAGATCATTGGCGAAGTCGATGAGCTCGGCGGCATGACCAAGGCTGTTGCCTCTGGCATGCCCAAGCGGTTGATCGAAGAAGCCGCCGCTGCGCGTCAGGCGCGGGTGGACAAGGGCGAGGATGTTATCGTCGGCGTCAACAAATACCGGCTTGGCACCGAAGAGCAGCTCGATACAATGGAAGTCGACAATGATGCGGTGCGGCAGGGACAGATTGCCCGCCTCGCCAAAATGCGCATCGAGCGGGATGAAGCCGCGTGTCAGGCGGCATTGGCCAATCTCACCTTGTGCTCCCGCGAAGGCGGGAGACTTGTCCGGGACAAAAGTGATAGGCTCCCGCCTTCGCGGGAGCACAATCTGTTGGCCGCTGCCGTCACCGCCGCGCGGGCACGTGCCAGCTTAGGCGAAATATCCGACGCGATGGAGGCCGCCTTTGGTCGCTATAACACCACGCCGACGCCAGTGAAGGGCATTTACGGCCCCGCTTATGCCGATGACGGCCGCTATGCGCAGGTCTTGGACGGGGTTGCGGCGGTCGAACGCCGGTTGGGACGGAAGCCCAAGCTGCTGGTCGCGAAAATGGGACAGGACGGCCATGATCGCGGGGCGAATGTGATCGCATCGGCCTTTGCCGACATGGGCTTTGAGATTGTGTCGGGCCCGTTGTTTCAGACCCCGCAGGAAACGGTGGTGCTGGCGCTCGAATCATCGGTCGACGTCGTGGGCGCTTCCAGCCTTGCGGCGGGTCACAAGACGCTCATCCCAGAGCTTGTGAAAGGCCTGCGCGACGCGGGGCGGAGCGACATCAAGGTTATCGCGGGCGGTGTCATCCCACCGCAAGACTATGACTTCCTGCGCGAAGCAGGTGTGCAGGGGATCTATGGCCCCGGTAGCAACGTAGTGGAATGCGCCGCCGATGTTTTGACGTTACTCGGGCATAATATGCCACCTTTGGGAGAAGCCGCTTGACCGTTAGAACCGATTGGACCCGCGAGGAAATCGCCGCCCTATTCGACCTGCCGTTCGACGAACTGGTCTATCAGGCCGCGACCGTCCACCGTGCGCATCATGCGGTGGGGCAAATCCAGCTGTGTACTTTGCTCAGCATCAAGACGGGCGGTTGCCCGGAGGATTGCGGTTATTGCAGCCAGTCGGTGAAGGCCGATAGCGGGGTTGAGGCGACCAAGCTTATGGACGTGCAAAACATCCTGCAAAAGGCGGCGCAGGCGGCGGACAACGGATCGCGGCGCTTTTGCATGGGTGCGGCGTGGCGCAACCCCAAGGACCGTGACATGCCCGCGATTGTCGAGATTGTGAAGGGCGTGCGGGCAATGGGTATGGAAACCTGCATGACGCTGGGCATGTTGACGCCGAAACAGGCCGATATGCTGGCCGAGGCGGGGCTCGATTATTACAACCACAATATCGACACCTCGCCCGAGCGGTACAACGAGATCATCACCACGCGGACGATGGAGGACCGGCTGGGTACGCTGGCCGAAGTGCGCCGCGCTGGCATCAATGTGTGCAGCGGCGGGATCGTCGGCATGGGCGAAACCCGCGCCGACCGGGTCGGCTTCATCCACACGCTCGCGACC
>JBGSLY010000375.1:0-12417 GCA_041740435.1 Parasphingorhabdus sp. | reverse complement strand
CGGCAATGACCACCAGATTGGTCCGCGCCTCCAGCCCATCCATCAGGGTCAAAAGTTGAGCGACCAAACGCTTTTCGGTTTCACCCTGCACCTGGCCGCGCTTGGGGGCTATCGAATCGATTTCATCGATAAACAGGATCGATGGCGCAGCCGCGGTCGCCTTTTCAAACACCTCGCGCAGCTTTTTCTCCGACTCGCCGTAAGCAGAGCCCATGATCTCCGGGCCGTTGATCAGGAAAAATTCGGCTTCGCTTTCATTGGCGACGGCGCGAGCCAGGCGCGTTTTCCCGGTTCCCGGCGGACCATGCAGCAGCACGCCGCGTGGCGGATCAACCCCCAGACGGGTAAAAAGTTGTGGGTGACGCAGCGGCAGCTCTACCATTTCGCGCAGCTGGCTAATCGTATCGCCCAGGCCGCCAAGGTCATCATAGGTCACGTCGGCGCGCCGGGTTTCAGCCGATTCTTCGAATTCGGGTCGCAGTTCAATCTCGGTTTCCGGCGCGATATGCACCACCCCTTTGGGCGATGTCGACACCACGGTCAGCCGGATTTCGGTTAAGGCAAAGGCCGGAGCGGCAAGCATCTGGCGCAGCTGCGGCGGCATATCGCCCCGGTCCACTGGCTGCTGGCCATGGGTCGCAACAAAATCGCCCGAGGTAATGGGACGGCCCTGAAAACTGCGCTTCAGTCCCTGTCCCGAGCCGTGAAGGCGCAGATTTTTCTGCGCCGGGGCAAAAACAACCTTTTTCGCTGGCCGCGACTCGATCTTGCGGATTTCGACGAACTCGCCCGAGCCAACCCCGGCATTGGCCCGCTGCAATCCATCGAGCCGGACCAGTTCCAACCCTTCGTCTTCGGGATAGGGCAGAACCGCGCGCGCCGCTGTCGACCGTTTGCCAGTCAATTCGATCACATCGCCCTCGATCAAGCCGAGTTTGACCATCATATCGTGCGAAAGCCGGGCCAAGCCGCGCCCGCTGTCCTCAGGCCGCGCATTGGCAACTTGCAGTTTTGTCGTCTGCACTTCACTATCGGCCATTATCGCTCCTTTGCTTGTCCCGGCATCAAATCAAGATAAGATGCAATCAGCGGAATGCGAACAATATTTTCGGGTATGCCAAGGAACGACAGGCAAAAAAAAGGGCCGATCCCGGAGGACCGACCCTGAAAAGTCTTTAGGAGAGGATGCCTGAAAGGCCTGACCTTAATGCGACAACTGAAACTATTGTGCAAGTGCGAAATAATCATTTCCAGTTGCATTTCTTGCAACGAATACGTAGTCATAGGCTTGAAATTCGGTGTTTTCGCGGTTTCGTGCGATTTTCTATGGCATTCCGCAATGCAGCAATTATCTTCGTCGTCAAAGGACATATCATGCGCAGATTGCCACCGTTACGCTCCCTCGAAGCCTTTGTTCGCGTTGCCAAATTGGGCTCGGCCAAGGCGGCGGCCGCCGATCTATCGCTGTCCGCCCCAGCGCTCAGCCGCAGGCTACAGGCGCTGGAAAGCCATATCGGCAAACCGCTTTTTGAGCGGCGCAGCCAGTCGATGGTGCTGAACGCGGATGGAGAGGCGCTGTTAAACCTGGTGCAGCCGGCCTTGGAAGCAATTGGTGAAGCCGTCGATTCGATGACCGTCAGCGGCGGAGAGATTCGCTTGCGGCTGGGTGTGTTACCTTTGTTCGGCGTCAAGCGCCTGATCCCTCGCCTGCCCGAACTCAAAAAGCGCTACCCCAAGCTCCACATCGACGTTGACACATCGTCGCACGGGGAAAACCTGCTCGGTGACGCCATTGACGCCGCAATCATCATCGCTGATTCCGTCGATCCCAATTTGCACTCGGTGCGGCTGGACAGCAACAAGGTCTACGCCATTGCTTCGGTCGAATTGACCAAGGGACCCAACGCCATCACCGATCCAGCGCAGCTCGCCAATCAGAATATTCTCGTCCATAGCGAAATGACCAAATCTTTTGACCGGTTCAAAGAGGTGATCGGCATGCCCGATCTGGAGCCAGCAGGGGTTGACCATCTGGATAGCGGCCCGTTGATGCTGGAGGCCGCCGCGCAAGGGCTGGGCATCGCGATCATGCACGGCAGCCACTTTACCGATGCCGAAGACCCTAGGCTGGCGCGGCTGTTCGATCTCGATATCGACAGCCCCTACAGCTATTGGTTCGTGTGCCGCAAACGCGACATGAAGAACCGGGCGGTGCGGATTTTCCACGATTGGGTGGTCAACGCGAAACTGTAGTGCCATAAGATAAATTGCGAATCGCAACCTTTATTTCAAAGGCTGCGCGCAGGAGAGATTTATGACACAAACCCGTATCACCCAAATGGCGGAAATCATCGACAGCCGTCTTGGCGTGTTATCGCATATCGTGAACCGCGCAGGCAAAGAGGCCGCTTCGGAAGCGGCCCTGCTGTCCAGCCGCATCGCCCCCGATATGCACCCCTTCCCCACCCAGGTCAGCTTCGTCTGTCATCAGGCGAACGGGTTCGCCCATTTCTGTGGTGGTCCCGCGCCGGTCCAGCCGGAGGACAGTTCAAAACTGAACCTAGAAGAATTACAGTCCGCCATTGCATCCGCACGGCAGGCGGTTCAGTCCGCAGCCGCTATTGCCAGCGACGACCTGCTGTCCGCCGACAAGCGTATGGACCTGCCGGGCGGACAGTTTCTGATGCTGACCGGACAGAGCTATTTTGACGACTGGCTGATGCCCAACATCTATTTCCACATGAGCATGGCCTATGCGCTGGCGCGCAGCCTTGGCGTGCCCTTGGGCAAGATCGACTGGATGGCGTTTCTGGGGCCAAAGGTGCAAGCCGGTTAGCTCAAAAGCTGTATTACCCTGACACATCGAGAACTGCACTTTTTCTGTCATCAAGTCAGATGCACAAAGCGTGTTTGATTTGCGCGTTGGCGGTCGTCACGAGTTTTCTCATAGCGGCGGAGAGGGCGATGAGGCTGAATGCGGGCGTTATTCCATATCGACAAGCGGCCCGTTCAACTCATCAAGCCTTGCACGAAGTTGACCGGACGACCATGATAACGGCGGGTGAAACACTCCATTGCTAGAAGGTCGGTCCGGCCGCGTACCGTGGCTGGCGGTCACCTGCGGCCCGCTCCGCTCGCAATGTCGAAAAAGTGCTAAAACTCTTCTGGCCCATCGCTATAGGCCAGATCGCCGAATTTCGTAAATTCACTGACGAAGCTGAGCGGAACATTACCGGTCGAACCGTGGCGCTGTTTGGCGACCATGACCGTGGCTTTGCCGACCTTTGATTGATGATCGGTTTCCCATGCGGCGTATTTGGCCTTTTGTTCCTCGGTCGAATGTTCGTCGGGGAAATCGGGCTTAATCGCCATGTGGTAATATTCCTCACGGAAGATGAACAGCACGATATCGGCGTCCTGTTCAATGGAACCAGATTCGCGCAAATCCGATAGCTGCGGGCGCTTGTCCTCGCGGCTTTCGACCGCACGGCTGAGCTGTGACAGCGCCAGCACCGGCACGTTGAGCTCCTTGGCCAGTGTCTTCAAGCCCCGGCTGATTTCAGAAATTTCGTTGACCCGATTGTCGTTGCTGCGCCCGGATCCTTGCAGCAGTTGCAGATAGTCGATGACGATCAGGCCAATCTGGTGCCGCCGCTGCATCCGCCGTGCACGGGTGCGCAGCGCGGCGATGGTCAGGCCCGGCGTGTCGTCGATCAACAGCGGCAGATCCTGTATCTCGCGCGCGGCAAAGGACAGGTTATGCATCTCCTCCCGGCTGATCTTGCCCATGCGCAGTTTTTCGGAACTGATCTGCGCCTGTTCGGACAATATACGCGTGGCCAGCTGATCGGCGGACATTTCCAGACTGAAGAATGCGACCTTGGCTCCGACCGATTTCTCCGGCTCGATACCATCCGCATTGTCGCGCCGCCAGCGGTTGGCGGCGTTGAAGGCAATGGTGGTGGCCAGCGCGGTCTTGCCCATCCCCGGACGTCCCGCCAATATGATCAGATCGCTCTTGTGTAGGCCGCCCATTTTGGCGTTGAGGTCGGTAAGACCGGTGGTGATGCCCGACACATGGCCGCCGCTATCGAAAGCCCGCTCGACATTGGCCAAGGCCTCGCTGGAGGCGGCAAGAAAGGTTTTGACGCTGCCTGACTCGCCTTCGCCCTCAACCACGCGGTAGAGAGCGGATTCGGCATCCTCGACCTGTGCCTTTGGATCGACCGTTTCACTGGTGTCGAGCGCGTTTTCCACCAAGTTACGCCCAACTGTGACCAGTTCGCGAAGCAAGGCGAGGTCATAAATCTGGTTGGCGAAATCGCGCGCGCCGATCAGGCCGGCATTGCCGCTGGTCAGCCGGGCCAGATAACCAACCCCGCCCAGTTCCTTGATCGTCGCATCAGCCTCGAAATACGGCTTCAGAGTGACCGGCGTGACAACCATATTGCGGTCGAGCAAACGCAGCGCCTGTTCATAAATCCGGCCGTGCAGCGGCTCAAAAAAATGCTCGGGCCGCAATTTGATCTGCACATCCTCGGCAATCCGATTGTCAATCAGCAACGCGCCGAGAAACGCTGCCTCCGCCTCCACGTTGGCGGGCAGTTGGCGGGCGTGAATGTCATTGGTTTCGATGAGCATCAGATCGTTCATACCACTGTTTCGCCGCTCGCCGCTGTAAGGGCAAGGGATAAGATGACGCTGCGAAAAACAACCGGGGACAAGCCTGTGCAAAAGCGCCGAAATCGCCACAAGTGCGTGGCGCAGCTATCATTTCCCCTTGTTATCGCGGTGCAGCGCCTTATCAACGGGCGGACCATGTCCAATCCGCGTATCATCCACATCTCACTCGACGAAAGCACCATTTTGTGGCGCAACGCCGATATCGAGCAAGAGCGGCGGATTGCGATATTCGACCTGATTGAAGATAATTATTTCAAGCCTTTGCGCGAACACGCCGACGGCTATGCGGGGCCCTATCATCTGAACCTGAGCGTGCAGGACGGACGATTGGTGATCGGCATTGGCCGCGAAAACGGTGAGCCACTGGAAACGCTAATCCTAGCGCTGGGCCGGTTTCGCAGACCGATTCGTGACTATTTCGCGATCTGTGACAGCTATTATCAGGCGATTCGCAAGGCGACCGCCGCCGAGATTGAGACGATCGATATGGCGCGGCGTGGGGTACATGACTCCGCCGCCGAATTGCTGATCGAACGGCTCGAAGGCAAAATCGAAACCGATTTCGCGACCGCACGGCGGCTGTTCACTCTGATCTGTGTGTTGCATATCAAGGGTTAGAGTTTGGGATAACCGGGGGCATGAATTGGCGAGATTGAGTATCAAACAGAAATTGCAACGCGTGTTTGTTGCTCTGTTAATTGTCCTGATAATCGGATTTGTTCTGCGCAACATTGCGGTTGGCTGGACCCCTTCGCGTGATCAATATCCGGTGCAGGGTGTGACGCTCAGCGAGGCGAACGGCCCGGCACAATGGCATATTTTGGGCGCGACCCATGTCGATTTCGCCTATTTGCGCGCTTCTGCCGGATCAGAGGTTCGTGATGCCCGGTTTGCGGAGAATCTGGCGGCGGCGGGAGAAGCCGGGATCAGGCGGGGCGCCTATCACCAATATGACCTTTGCCGCCTTGCCAATGATCAAGCGACCAATTTTGTCACCACGGTGCCGCGTGATGACAATATGCTGCCCCCCGCCCTGTTCCTGTCCTACAGCCCGGATTGCGACAACCGGCCCGGCCGCGCATTGGTGCTGAGCGAGATCAACATTTTCCTCAACCAGATCGAAGCACACAGCGGCAAACCGGCGGTTATCGCCGTCTCAAGCGAATTCGAAAGCGACTATCAGATCAGCGCTGGCGTGAACCGGACGTTCTGGTTGATCGGTAACTTCTTCCCGCCCGATTATGCGACCAAGCCATGGGTGATGTGGCAATCGTCCGATATGCTCCGGATCAGCGGCGTTGACGGGCCAGTGCAGTGGAATGTGGTCAGGCCATAGCTTGCCTTAAAGACAGACCGCTGGCATGGGATCGCTGTGAAATCTGCAGGGGCATAGAATGAGCATCCAATCGGACAAATGGATACGGCAACAGGCGCTGGAAACCGGCATGATCGAGCCGTTTGTCGAGAGCCAGCGGCGCGATGGCTGCATCAGCTATGGCCTGTCGTCCTACGGCTATGACGCGCGGGTTGCGGATGAATTCAAGATTTTTACCAATATCGACAGCGCAATCGTCGACCCGAAAAATTTCGACAGCAACAGTTTTGTCGACAAGAAAACCGATTGCTGCATCATTCCGCCGAACAGCTTTGCGCTTGCCCGTACAGTGGAATTTTTTCGCGTGCCGCGCGACGTGCTGGTAATCTGTCTCGGCAAATCGACCTATGCCCGTTGCGGCATCATCGTTAACGTGACGCCGTTGGAGCCGGGCTGGGAAGGTCATGTGACGCTGGAGTTCTCCAACACAACGCCCCTGCCCGCCAAAATCTATGCCAATGAAGGCGCGTGCCAGTTTCTGTTCCTGAAAGGGAATGAGCCGTGCGAGACCAGCTATGCCGACCGGGCAGGCAAATATATGGGGCAAAAGGGCGTGACTTTACCCAAACTGTAGCGCATTATTCGCTTCCCCAAACTAGGTAGAGGATCCAAGCCATGGCGGAAACACGCCCCTTTGATGTCGTCATTTTTGGCGCAACCGGATATACTGGCCAATTGGTCGCCGAATATATGGCCAAGCAATATGGCATTGGCGATGATGCCCCGAAATGGGCGATGGCGGGCCGATCAAAAGCAAAACTGACCGAGGTTCGCAAGGCGATTAAGGCCCCGGCCAAAACACCGCTTATTGTCGCTGATGCTTCTGATCCGGCCAGCATCGAGGCGCTGGTCAAAAGCACCAAAGTGGTCCTGACCACCGTTGGACCGTATCAGCTTTATGGCAGCGAACTGGTGGCAGCCTGCGCGGAACACGGCACCGGATATGTCGACCTGTGCGGAGAGCCGGGTTGGATGCGGGAGATGATCGATCTGCATCATGAGAAAGCCAAGGAAACAGGTGCTGGAATCGTTTTCTCCTGCGGCTTTGACTCGATCCCGTTCGATCTGGGCGTATTGATGCTGCAAAAACATATGACCAAGAAGTTCGGCGCACCTGCACGCCGCGTCCGCGGCCGGGTGCGGGCGATGGAAGGCACGTTTTCCGGGGGAACCGCAGCCAGCCTAAAAGCCACCATGGCGGCGCTCGCCAAAGACCCGCGGCTGGTCAAAGTGCTCGCCAGCAATTTCGGCCTAACCCCCGGTTTTGTCGGTGCCGATCAGCCCAATGGCCTGATCCCCAAATATGACAAGGAAATCGGCAGCTGGGTCGCGCCGTTCATCATGGCGCCGATTAACACCAAAAACGTGCACCGGACCAATTTCCTGATGGACTTTCCCTATGGCGAAAAGTTCAAATATGACGAGATGGTCGTAACCAGTCCCGGCGAGATGGGACAAAAGGCCGCCGAAATGCTGGCTAAAGCCAATCCGTTTGGCGGCGAAGATGGCCCCAAGCCAGGCGAAGGCCCGACCAAAGAGCAACGCGAAAGCGGCCATTATGATGTCCTGTTTCTCGGCAAGACCAAGGATGGCGACAAGGCCAGTCTATGCGTCAAGGGCGATATGGACCCCGGCTATGGCTCGACATCAAAGATGATTGCCGAAGCGGCTTTGTGTTTGGCCCAAGACGATTTGAAGGGCGGTGGCGGCATATGGACGCCGGGTGCATTGATGGGCAAAAAGCTCGTCAAACGGCTTGAGGAAAAAGCAGGGCTAAGTTTTACAGTTGAAAGCTGAGCGCACCGGTGTATGGGCGCGCGGTCATTGTGTGATATTCATCACCGCATTATCAGCCAGTGATCGTGTACCGGTTTTCTTGATCTGAAATGGCATGCTGAAAAAACTATTGTCTCGCGTCGGGTCTCGAAAGGCCGCTTCTTTTGGGTCAGTCCCTGAAGGCAGCCGTGTCTATGCGATCGGTGATATCCATGGCCGCGCCGATTTGCTGGAACAACTACTCTCGCAAATCGACAGCGACGATAGTGCCAGAGGACCCGCAGATACACACGTAATCTTCCTTGGCGATCTGGTCGATCGGGGACCCGATAGCGCACGGGTTATTGATCTGGCGCGCAGCTACGCCGGTTCTCGCCCCAATGTCCGGTTCCTGATGGGCAATCATGAAGAGGTCTATCTAAAGGCCGCCAGCGGGGACCCGAAATCGGTCCGGTTTTTCTACCGGATTGGCGGGAAAGAGACCCTGATGAGTTATGGCATGAGCCAACATGCGCTGATCGAAATGAAGACCGAGGAATTGGCCGAAGAAATGCTGCGCATTTTGCCGCCCGAACATATCCGCTTTCTGCAAGGGTTCGAGGATATGATTGAAATTGGCGACTACGTGTTTGTCCATGCCGGAGTGCGCCCGGGAGTTCCCCTGCACGAACAAACGCCATCGGACCTGCGCTGGATACGCGAGGATTTTCTCGCGGATAATGAATATCACGGCAAAGTGGTGGTTTATGGTCATACGATCAGCGACGAGGTCGTGGAAAAACCCAATCGTATCGGGATCGACACCGGGGCCTATTATTCCGGCAAACTCACCGCATTATGCTTGGAAGGCAGTGAGCGTTGGTACCTAGACACCGCGACCCACTGACAAACAAATGCCGCCGGATTTTATGTCCGGCGGCCTGTTTGTTCGCGGGGTAATGATCGGTTTTAGGCGACTTGCGCCGTTGGTGCGGATTCCGCATCGATATCGCGCAGGACATAGCCCCTGCCCCATACCGTTTCGATATAATTTTCGCCGCCGCAGGCCAGCGCCAGTTTCTTGCGTAACTTGCAGATAAACACGTCGATAATCTTGAGTTCTGGTTCGTCCATCCCGCCGTAAAGGTGGTTGAGGAACATTTCCTTGGTCAACGTGGTTCCCTTGCGGAGTGACAGCAATTCCAGCATCGCATATTCCTTGCCAGTCAGATGCACACGGTTTCCGTCAACTTCGACCGTCTTCGCATCCAGATTGACCGCCAGCTTACCGGTGCGGATAACGCTTTGCGAATGACCCTTGGAACGACGAACGACCGCATGAATGCGGGCGACCAGCTCCTCGCGGTGGAAAGGTTTCGTGACGTAATCATCGGCGCCAAAGCCAAAAGAGCGAACCTTGCTGTCCATCTCGCTAATGCCGGAAAGGATCAGGACCGGTGTCTGCACCTTGGCGACACGCAGTTTTTTGAGCACATCGTAACCATGCATATCGGGCAGGTTGAGGTCGAGCAGGATGATGTCATAATCATACAGCTTGCCGAGATCGAGGCCCTCTTCGCCCAGATCGGTGGTGTACACATTGAAACCTTCGGTCGTCAGCATCAGTTCGATGGCTTTCGCCGTTGTTGGCTCGTCTTCGATCAGCAACACGCGCATCAGGCAGCCCCTTTATCTATTTTCCCTGTCACCGGCAAATTTCCATGAAACGCATGCCGTTGAATTGAAACTATTAACCATAAGACAAATGAACATAAAAGGTTAATTTTGCGTTAAGCTAGGATTCACCACGAGTCGCGGGGTATCGCGAGACTCGCAAAGCCGCAGAAATGAGTCGTTTTCGGGCCAAACGAACACCCGAAAAAAATTTCAGGGCCGATGCCAAATCGCACTGCCCATTGCACGATTTTGCGTCCCGGACTAGGAAACCCCGTGTCAAACGATCCCGCCTACCCCCAAACTCTACCCGAACTTGCGGTCAGCGAGAGCTTTCTGGCGGCATCGGGTCCTGGCGGTCAGAATGTGAACAAGGTCGCCACCGCCGTCCAGCTGCGGGTAAATATTTTCGTCCTTGGTCTGCCGCCCTATGCCTATCGGAAATTGAAGACCTTGGCCGGTAGCCGAATGACAGCGGGCGGCGAGCTGGTCTTGACCGTGCGGACCCATCGGACCCGCGAAGCCAACCGGGTCGAGGCAAGGGCGCGTGCCTTAGACTTGATCCAAAAGGCATTCCACCGCGAAGCGCGCAGGATCAAGACCCGCCCTTCGCTGGCCGCACGCAAGCGCCGGGTAGAAGCAAAGAAAATCCGGTCCACGGTGAAATCCGGTCGGGGGCGGGTATCACCAGAATAGGGCTATTCCCATTGACTGCCCCATTGCACTTATTCCGCGATTGCTGCACCCTTTGGCGATGAAACTTCTGCGTTTGCTGCTGTCGCTTGCCCTATGTTGCACCTTTGCCGCGATCCCGGCGAGCGCCGACCAAGCCGATATTGCGGCGGCCAGCCGTTCTGTGGTGCGGGTGGTCATGGTCGCAAACGATGGCGGTAATGTCGCCTTTGTAGGACATGGTAGCGGCTTTGCCATCGCGCCCGATATTATCATCACCAATGCCCATGTGATCGAGCTGGCGCGAACCGAGCCCAGCATTTCGATTGGCGTAATCCCCTCGCAGGGAAGCAAAAGCTATGGTGCAAGGATCATCGCGATCTCGCCCAATAAGGATCTGGCCCTGCTGAAAATCCTCGACGGCGGCCGGTTACCGCCGATGACGATCTATACGGGAGCTATCACCGACGGGGCGGAAGCGATTGCCATAGGCTATCCGGCCAGCGTGGACAGAGCGCAGGGGCTTGACCTTGAAGCCATGATCGAACCGTTGGCGCCCATCAAAACCCGCGGTTCCATTTCGGGGGGACGTAGCGCAAAAGATGTGGAGACGGTCCTACACACCGCCCCGATTGCCAGCGGCAACAGCGGCGGGCCGCTAACCGACAATTGCGGACGGGTTCTGGGCGCAAACAGCTTTGGTTCCACTTCTGATGGCAATGACGCGGAATTCGGCTTTGCCGTATCCAACCGCGAACTGGTCGCCTTTCTTCGCGCAGCCAAAGTGAGTTTTGCTTCCACCACCATCGCCTGCCGCTCCATCGCAGAGGTCAGCGCCGAGGAAGCACAGCGCGAGGCGCTGGAGCGCGACAGGGTTGAACAAGCGGCACGGCGCGACTCTGATCAAAAGCTGTCGAAGCAGTCGCAGTTGAAGGAGCAGTTTCTCTATGAGGTGATTGCCGAACGGGAAAACCGGTTGGCGCTCGCTGGCCTGCTCATGGTGATTGCCTTGGGAAGTTTGGGGGCTTCAGGCTTTTTCGTTCTACGCGCGGCGCCAACACCGGCCAAAGTGTTCGGCGGCATAGCGTTTTTTGCGATTCTGGCGGGACCGCTTGCCTATCTGACCCGGCCCGGGTTTGATCAGGTCGAGGATAGGTTGGCAGCATCGCAGAGAACAACCCAAAGGCCGCTCACAACGCCATCACCCGATGCGCCCATTGCTGCCAGTGCCAGAAGCGGCACATTTATCTGCACCATCGACCGGTCCCGCAGCCGGGTGACGGTCTCTTCCTCTGCCGATGTCGAGCTGTCCTGGCAGGAGGGCGGATGCGTCAATGGCCGGACCCAATATGGCCGCGACGGCGACCAATGGTCGCGGATATTGGTGCCCAATCAAGAGCAGACCGTCACCATTGCCAGCTTCGATCCGGACCGGCGAACCTATACTGTCGACCGCTTTATGCTCGGCCTTGATGAAATGAACGCGGCGCGGCAGGCAAGGCAGCGATATGACTTAAAGTCGTGCACCAGCGATAGCGATGCATTGACAAGCCTCTCCAATATGATCGGCGAAATCCGGGTCACATTGCCCGAACAACCCAATGAGCATTTGGTCCACAAATGCCGGGCGGCGCAGGGCGCACAATAAAATAGTCTCTGGTTTGTCCGGGGCCTAAAATGTGTTAGGATCATTTTGGTCGCTATTTGTTTTTGGGAGAGGATTGATGGCGGATATTAGAGGCAATGGCGGCGCAAATGTTTTGACCGGCAGCGAAGAAGACGACCGGATTTTTGGTCTGGGCGGCGATGATGAACTGTTCGGATTGGGCGGGATCGATTTTCTTTATGGCGGCCTAGGCAATGACCGACTCGATGGCGGGGACGGCAGCGATTATCTGTATGGCGGCGCGGGGGATGATATTGCGATTGGCGGTCTGGGCGGTGATTTTTTCTTTAGCGACACCGGCTTTGACAGTTTTGATGGCGGCGAAGGCAATGATTATGTCGTTTTGAACGATGGCGTTGGCGACACTTTGGATGGTGGCGTCGGCGTTGATACATTGCAATTCGCGCTCGGGGGGGCCGCTCAGGGAGCAATAATCAATCTTGCCGATTTATGGTCTAGCGGCATTGGAACCATGGCGTCGGGCACGATCAGCGGCTTCGAGTCGATTCAGCAAGCCGCATTTCTCTCCGAATTTGACGACAGGTTCTTTGTCGGTGCCGGTTACACCGAATATTTGCAAATTTATGCGCGC
>JBGSLY010000374.1:0-2115 GCA_041740435.1 Parasphingorhabdus sp. | reverse complement strand
GGTCAGTGTAGGCATTGCCACGGTTCTGCTCACCGGGACATTGAATCGGGTGATGATTGTCGAGCTTGATACGCCGACATGGATTGTTGCTCTGATGATTGCCATTCCGTTGCTGATCGCGCCATTTCGCGCATTGGTCGGGTATCGCAGTGACACCCATCGCTCGGTCCTTGGTTGGCGGCGGGTGCCTTATATCTGGTTCGGAACTCTGTCTCAGTTTGGCGGGCTGGCGATCATGCCTTTCGCGCTTGTCTTGCTCACCCGTCCAGACACGTTTGCGGTCGGAGTGAGCGCGGCCTGTCTGGCGTTTCTGCTGACCGGCGCGGGTATGCACGTCACCCAGACCGCTGGCCTTGCGCTGGCGACCGATCTGGCATCGGACGACAAACGGCCCCGCGTCGTTGCGCTGCTCTATGTCATGCTGTTAGTTGGCATGATGGCGGCGGCGCTGACCATCGGCAATTTACTGACCAGCTTTACTTACACCCGGCTTATTCAGGTCATTCAGGGCGCGGCGGTTGTGACTATCGTAATCAACATCGTCGCGTTGTGGAAACAGGAAGCGCGCAACACTGCAATCACTATGTCCGATGCGCCGGTTCCCCGCTTTTCTGATATTTGGGCATCGTTCACGGCGCAGCGTTATACCAAGCGCCTGCTGCTGGCGATTGGGCTGGGAGCCATGGCTTTCTCCATGCAGGACGCATTGCTAGAGCCCTATGGCGGTGAAGTCCTGGGCCTTTCGGTTGGCGGGACCACGGCGCTGACCGGCTTATGGGCGCTGGGCGCATTGCTCGCTTTTGGATATTGCGGACGACGGCTGTCGGCGGGATCCGATCCACTTCGGATGGCGGGCCTTGGTGCTGTGATCGGTGTAGTCGCGTTTCTGATGACATTGTTTGCCGCGCCTTTGGTGTCGCCAGCATTACTGTTTGCTGGCGCTGTTGCCATTGGCTTTGGAACCGGACTTTTCTCGGTGGGCACTATGATCGCGGCGATGGGGCTGGCGCAGTCGGGCAATGCAGGATTGGCGCTCGGCGCATGGGGCGCGGTGCAGGCCAGCTGCGCGGGTCTGGGCATTGCGATTGGCGGTTTGCTGCGCGATCTTATGGCTTATTGGGCGATTTCTGATGGATTGGGCGAAACTCTGGCTGGGCGGGCAACCGGATATGGCACGGTGTACATCCTCGAAATAGCGTTACTGCTCGCGACCCTAGTGGTGCTGGGGCCGGTCATTGGCCAGCGCAGTCGCAGCGGAATGCAAGAACCAACAAGATTTGAGCTGAGTGAGTTTCCAACATGAGTGAGAGAATGGGTCAAGGTTTGAGCAGGCCCAAATACAAGATGCGGATTGAGAGGAGAGTTTGAGATGGACGATTTTACGATAATAGCCGGGCTCGATGTAACAGAATTGGTGTTTTACGCCTTTACCCTGTTTTTCCTGATTTTGATTTTTTACCTTCGTCGGGAGGATCGTCGCGAAGGCTATCCGCTGGAGGATGAAACCACCGGGCGCGTGGACACGCCGGGAGGTATTCTGCAAACGGCAATGCCGAAGACATTCCTTATGCCTTTCGGTCGCGGCACCGTGACCACCCCGACCAAAGGCCGGGAAAAGGTTGACGTCGCCGGCAAGCGGACCTTTCGCTCACCCGGTGCGCCTTATTATCCCACCGGTAACCCGCTGGAGGATGGCATTGGTCCTGCCGCTTGGGCGGAACGAGCAAAGCACCCCGACCTAGATGCCGAAGGACGCAACCGGATTGTCCCCATCGGCATGGCGGATCATGTATCGGTTGACCACCGCGACGCCGACCCGCGCGGAATGCAGGCTATCGGAGCCGACGGCGGCGTTGCCGGTACGGTCAGCGACCTGTGGGTAGACCGCGCGGAAAACCAGCTGCGCTATCTGGAAATTGACACCGGCGACAAAAAAATATTGGCGCCAATGGCCATGTCGAAGGTGATGCGGAAGCAAAACCGGGTTGTAATCGACGCGATCAATGCCGATCAGTTCGCAGCAGCCCCGGTTCCAGCCAATGCGGGTGAAATCACCTTTTATGAAGAAGAGCGGATCGTTGCCTATTTCGGCGGCGGTTATCTGTATGCCAACAG
>JBGSLY010000373.1:0-7181 GCA_041740435.1 Parasphingorhabdus sp. | reverse complement strand
CTGCCAATGGCGTCGGCGATCTGGTGGTCACGACGCTGGATGACGTGGTCGCCGACGATGGCTTGTTATCGCTGCGCGAAGCGGTGGCACTCGCCAATGCCGATCCCGATGGCAACAGCATCAGCTTCGATGGAAACCTGTTCGGCGGCACGATTGTCCTCAATAGCCAGCTTGATCTCACCACCGACATCACCATTAACGGTGATATGAACGGCGATGGCCGCGCTGATATGACGATCAGCGGTAATGACCTGTTCCAGATTTTCAACATCACTGGTTCGGGCACGCAGGTGGAGGTGAGCAGCCTGACCCTGACCGACGGCAATGCCCTGGATGGCGGGGCGATTTTTATTGGCTCTGGTGCCGTTCTGACGCTGGTCAATTCCACCGTGCGCGACAGTGTGGGCGACCAAGGTGGCGGTATATTTGTCCAAGGTGCCCTGACCCTCGCCAACTCGCTGGTGACGGGCAATACGTCAGCTTTCGGCGGCGGGATTTACATTACCGGCTCGGCCGATCTGATCCAAAGTAGCGTGGATTCCAACACCGCCACATCGGAAGGCGGCGGCATTTCGGTCAGGGACGATGCTGCACTTAGCGTGCAGAGCAGCAATATCGTGGCCAATAACGGTATCGGTCTGGTGCTGGAAACAGGCCCTAATATTTCCACTGCGCAGCTCATCAACAGTGTTGTCGCGCAAAACACCGTTGGCGACGTTGCGAACAATGGTTTTCTAGCGGCCGTAAACAGCTTTTTTGGAAACAATGTCGCTATCGATGATGATGTTGACAGTATCAACAATGGCGGCAATGCCGGACTGGGTGCGCTGCAGGACAATGGCGGCGCGGTGCTGTCGCGCGATGTGCTGACGGGCAGCCAGTTGATTAACGCCGGCAGCAATGGCGCACTGCCATCCGACGCATTTGATCTGGACGGCGACGGCGATACCGGCGAGTCTTTGTCTGTAGATGCAGGCAACGGACCGCGTATCACCAATGGCACGGTCGACATCGGCGTCAGCGAAAGCACCGAGGTCATTACCGCCGACAATGACGGCGCGTTCCTGCTCGGCAATTTCGCGGATTCGATCCTGAATGGCGGCAATGGCAGCGATGTAATCGTCGGCGACCACGGGCCGTTTCTGGTTTCCGCCACCGGCAACAACAGTTTTGCCAACGCGCAGGATCTGGACAACGGGCTCGACCATTGGACCGACGCCGTCAATCCTTTGTTCGGGGATAGCGCCATTCCGCACACTACAGTTGTCATCAACGGCGAAGCTGGCGAAAAGGAATTTTTCAGCGTCTTCATCGAAGCTGGCGAGACCATCACGCTCGACGTTGATTATGGGCTGGGGGATTTCGGCGGCGGTTCGCTCGATACCGTTGTGCGGCTGCTCGACGAGAACGAGGCAGAGGTTGCCTCAAACGATGATGCTGAGATTACCGAAGGCGGATTGGGCAGTTCGGGCAACCCCAGCCGCGACAGTTTCCTGACCTTCACCGCCGTTACCTCGGGCGTTTATACCATCCAACTCGAAGAATATTTCGAAGAGGGCTTGGAGGCGCCGGACACGCTGCTCCTCAACGTCTCGCTGACCGGCCATGCGGTGGCACCGGTCATCCGGACCGGCGACAATATCCTGAACGGCGGCGGCGGCGATGACCAGATTTTTGCCGGTCCCGGCACCGACCTGATCGAAGGCGGCGCAGGCGCGGACGCGATGTTTGTCGAATTCAGCAGCACGGTCAGCTATGCTGGCAGCGGCGTGGGTGTGGTGCTCAACTACAATACCGGCGCCTACACAGGCGGCGATGCGGAAGGTGACACCCTTACCGGGGGTCCGCGAGGTTTTGTCGGGTCGGCATTCAACGACCGGTTCGTCGTCAGCAACGGCGCAGCTGCCGATTTCAACGGCGGCAATGGCATTGATACCTTGGATTTCAGCCAGGGCAATTTCACCGCCTTCTGGGACCTCGCGCTCGGCCTTGTCGGGGGCAGCGGTTTTGGATCGACTGCGAGCAGCGACCTGTTGACCAGCGTGGAAAACTTTGTTGGCAGCGATCTTGTCAGCAACAACGTGCGCGGGACATCAGTGGCGAATGTCCTGACCGGCGGGGCGCTGGCTGACTTGCTGATAGGACTCGACGGTGCTGACAATTTACGCGGAGAGGATGGCGGCGACACGTTGAACGGCGGCAATGGCAATGACAAACTGTTTGGCGGGCTGGGCATCGACACGCTGAACGGCGGCAACAACGATGACCGGTTGGACGGCGGCGAAGGCGCTGATATTCTCAACGGCGGCTTAGGCGCAGATTTGCTGGTCGGCGGCGGGACGGGCGATATCGATCAAATGAACGGCGGTGACGGTGACGACACGTATCAGGTACAGGATATCAATGATGTTGTGACCGAAACGCTGAACCAGGGCAGCGATTTGATCCGCACTGGCCTCGACTATGTCTTGCCGGACCATGTCGAACGGTTGGTTATCCTTGCGAGCGCCCGCAATGCAACTGGGAACGCGCTCGACAACACCATCGTTGGTACCGGCGGCGGGGATACGATCAGCGGGCTTGATGGAGCCGACACGCTGCGCGGCGGCGCGGGGCTGGATACGATTTTGGGCGGGTCTGGTATCGATATCATCGACGGCGGCGCAGGCAAAGATACGATGACCGGCGGCGCGGACAAAGACACTTTCCAGTTCCGTTTTCTCTCCGATTTCAACACCACCCGCGCGACCGCCGATGTGATCACCGATTTCGACCGGGCGGCGGGCGAGAAAATCCAGATGAATCTGATCGACGCCAACATCAACACCGTAGGTGACGATGACTTTGAATGGATTGCCAGCAATGCTTTCAGCGGGACCGCGGGTGAATTGCGCTTCCAACAGGTCGGCAGCAGCACCTTTGTCGAAGGCGATGTCAACGGCGACGGCACCGCCGATCTGGTGATCAAGCTCAACGGCTTGGTTGCGCTGACGTCCAACAGCTTTATCGGCGTTCGCGATTTGCAGCCCAATTGGGCGCCAGTGGAATTTCCGATGGATGACTATATGTTCAAGGAATTTCTGTCGCCGGATGCACTTTGGCTATAAGGCGCACACCGTCCTCAATCTCGGTCAGAATCGTGATTTGCCATTGCAAGCCAAACTTTGCGCTCACCCTGAACCCTTGGCGATGATGGCGACTTAGGGGTTTGTTTCCTGAGGCAATAATCAGCAGTTTTTGGGGCCTGCAAATTCTTTGAACGTTATCTTTTATGGTAAAAAAACTCTTGTGATTGGTTTAATCGCCTGTAGTTTTAAACGGTAGGGAGGTCGGAATGCACCACGAGTCGCGTCCGCATTTATCGAGGCCGCCTGTGAGCTACTCTGGATGCGAAAGACACTATCATGGCTGATTTTAATGGCGGACCCGGCGGCGATGTTTTTAACGGAACAGGCGATCCCGAAACAATCTCCGGCAATGGCGGCGATGACACGCTAAACGGAGCGGGCGGAAACGACAACATCAACGGCAACGATGATAACGACACGCTCAATGGCGGAACGGGCGATGATTTCGTCTCCGGCGATGCTGGTGATGACACTGTTTCTGGCGGAGCAGACAACGATACCGTCAGTGGTGGCAGCGGCGCTGATATCGTAAACGGCAATGCCGGGAACGATTCGCTTTTTAGTGCGTTTTTCGTTCCGGATGGCGACTTTGATGTGGATACGCTGGATGGTGGCCTCGGCGATGACAATCTCTATCTGGGTTTCGGCGATAATGCCAATGGTGGCTCAATTGCTGGAACCGATTCGATCCAATCGCTGTATTGGCGTACCGTCGGGGTTGGCGTAACGGCAGATTTCACAAATTTGTTTGTGGGCGGTAGCGTGACTGTTGGCGGCGGATTGCTGCAAAATATCGACTTCATCTATTTCCTCGAAGCCACGGAATTCGATGACAACATCATCTTGGGCACAACCTATCTCGGCAATTATTCCTACACCTATGGCTATGGCGGCAATGACAGCATTACCGGCGGTATCGGGCTGGACTATATCACCGGCGATGATGGCGACGACAGCTTGTTCGGGCAAGGCGGCGACGATGTCCTCATCGGCGGCATTGGTGTCGATGCGCTGAGCGGCGGCGACGACGGCGACACACTTTACGGCGATGATGGCGATGACTTCTTAAACGAAGGCAGTGGCTCTGGCACTGTATTTGGCGGCAATGACAATGACACCATCAATGGCGGCGATGGCAACGACGCTCTTGGCGGGGATGCCGGCAATGACATAGTGTCGGGTGACAACGATAATGATTCAGTTTTCGGCGGCGTGGGCGTTGACACGGTCAATGGCGACGCCGGGAATGATAGTCTGTATTCCGACAACGGAAACTTCGACGATTCCCTTGAGGTGGACACGGTCAATGGCGGAACAGGCGATGATGTTATCTACGCAGGCGTCGGCGACAATGCCAATGGCGGTGCGGACAATGATCGTCTTATTCTGTCGTTACGCGGCGCAACATCGGGCGTGACCGGAGATTTCACCAATCTGCTGGCGGGCGGCAGCACGACCGTTGCGGGTGGATTGCTGCAGAATATCGAAGAAATCGAAACCGTCTATGGCAGCAATTTTGACGACACGCTGACCTCCGGTTCGCTCTCACTGGCGGGCTATTATTTCCTCCTGCTTGGCGGCGATGGCAACGATACGCTGAACGGCGGCGCCGGGCCCGATTTTTTGCAAGGCGAAGCAGGGGATGACAATCTGACCGGTTTTGCCGATGCCGATATTCTGTCCGGCGGCGGACAAAATGATGTGCTGGACGGCGGGACCGGTGCGGACCAACTTTATGGTGATGCCAATGACGACATGCTATCGGGCGGCGCCGACGATGACTCGCTCGCTGGCGGGGATGGCAGTGATACCCTGAATGGCGGAGCGGGTACTGACACTTTGGATGGCGGATTCGGCATCGATACCGCCAGCTATGCCGATGCCGGCAGCGCGGTGACCGTGCGGCTGAACACTGCATTGCAACAGAACACGATCGGCGCTGGTCTCGATACACTGACCACTATTGAAAATCTCACCGGATCGGCGTTCGATGACACCCTGACCGGCAACAATACCGGCAACACCATTATCGGTGGGGCGGGGGCAGATACGTTGAACGGGCTCAATGGTGATGACACGCTCGACGGCGGTCTGGGTCTCGACACGCTGGTCGGCGGTGCGAACAATGACACCTATCTGGTCGATGAAACGCTGGATGTCGTGACCGAAGCCTTAAATCAGGGTACGGATCTGGTTAACGCAACGGCTTTGATCTACACGCTGTCGAGCCATGTCGAGAATCTGACCTTCACCGGCGCAGGAAATTTCACCGGAACCGGCAATGACCTCGCGAACATCATAACCGGCGGAAACGGCAATGACACGTTAAACGGCGGACTCGGTGCGGACAGCATGATCGGCGGTCTGGGCGATGACATCTTCATCATCGACGAAGTTGGTGACACAACCACCGAAGCTCTTGATGCCGGATTTGACGAGGTGCGAACTACTCTGTCCACCTACACCCTCCTCGCCAACGTGGAGAAGCTGGTCTATACCGGTGCAGGCAGCATCACTGGCACCGGCAACGCACTGGGTAATGTCTTTCAAGGCGGCGCACTGGCGGATACATTCTTCGGGCTGGAGGGTGCCGACCAATTCATCAATGGTGACAGTCTCGACACGCTCGTCGGCGGTCTGGGTGATGACAGTTATTTTGTCGTTGCCGGGACAACGATCACCGAATTGGCCGACCAAGGGATTGACGGCGTTATTACCTCGGAAAGTGCCTATACACTGGGTACCAATTTGGAGCGGTTGGTGCATTTCGGGCCAGATGATTTTGCCGGGACCGGTAACGAACTCAATAACTTCCTTTCGGCTGAATCTGGCGATGACACGCTGGACGGCGCGGCGGGCGATGACCGGTTGGATGCCGGTGCGGGCAACGATACTGCTATCGGAGGTTCGGGTGCCGACGAACTGAACGGCGATCTGGGCGACGACAGTCTGTCCAGCACTGGGGCCGGCGCCTTTGATCAACTGGCGGACATCGATACACTGAGCGGCGGCGGAGGCGATGACGCGCTGTTTGCTGGCTATGGCGACAATGTCGACGGCGGTGCGGATAATGATACTTTGGTTTATGCCTTGCCCGGCGCGGGCACTGGCGTCACGGTTGATTTTACGCCGCTGCTGGCAGGGGGCAGTGTCACAGTTGGCGGCGGTTTGCTCCAGAATATTGAGCATATTGATCAGATTCTGGCCACCACTTTTGGCGATACGATTACGACCGGCTCGGTATCGCTGCTGGAAACAGTTTCGGTATTGGGTCTCGATGGCAACGACGTCCTGACGGGCGGTGTTGGTCTCGACAATCTTAGCGGCGGTGCCGATTCTGATCTCTTGTCCGGCTTAAATGGCAATGACGTGCTGAGCGGCGATGCGGGTGAAGATGAGTTGAGGGGCGGTGCCGGCAACGATATGTTGAGCGGCGGCGAAAATAATGACGTGCTGATTGGCGGGGCGGGCAATGATACGCTGAACGGCGACAATAATATCGATACCGCAAGCTATGCCGATGCTGCGGCCCTTGTGCGGGTATCGCTCGGCACGCAGGGGGTCACGCAAAATACGCGCGGCGGCGGCGTGGATACCCTGATCGACATCGAAAATTTGATCGGGTCGGGTTTTGACGACATTCTATTCGGCAATGACAGCAACAATCGAATCGACGGCGGCGATGGCATTGATGATTTGACCGGCGGTGGCGGCGATGATGAACTCATTGGCGGATTGGGCGCTGACTTGCTGGCTGGCGGCGGTAGCGGAGATGCCGATCTGCTGCGCGGCGGCGATGGCGACGATACCTATCAGGTACAGGATGCCAATGATGTGGTGGAGGAACTGTCCAATCAGGGCAGCGATCTGGTCCGCACTGGCCTCGACTATATCCTGCCGGCCAATGTCGAGCGGCTGGTCATTCTGGCGAGCGCGCGGAGTGCAACGGGCAATACGCTTGACAACACGATCGTCGGCACTGGCGGAAGTGATACGATTCTGGGACTGGACGGGGCGGATACCCTCCGCGGCGGATCGGGGTTGGATACGATC
>JBGSLY010000372.1:0-1661 GCA_041740435.1 Parasphingorhabdus sp. | reverse complement strand
CCGATCTCCGTTTTACCGATACGCGCGGCGCATCATCCCCGTCGCGCACATCCAGTTCGACGTTCAGCAGTGCGCAGGGGTAAGCCCGTTTTCTTGAGCGCCCTCGACAAACCGGTTGCGCTGCGCATCCATTTCGGACTGTATTTTCTTACCCATGGCCCGCCGCAGCAGGTCGGCGTCGCCCAGCGAATAGCCGGCGATCACCTGCGCCGCCTGCATCACCTGCTCCTGATAGACGAAAATGCCATAAGTTTCCTTTAGCACCTCTTCGAGCATGGGATGCGGATAGCGGATGTCCTCCCGGCCATTCTTGCGATCGCCAAAGCTGGGGATATTGTCCATCGGACCAGGCCGATAGAGCGATACCAGCGCAATGATATCGCCGAAATTGCTCGGTTTTACCGCTGACAGCGTCCGGCGCATGCCTTCGGACTCAAGCTGAAACACGCCGACGGTTTCACCGCGTTGTAACAGCGCATAGACCGCTTCGTCATCCCAAGGCAGCGCCGCCAAATCCACGATCACGCCGCGTTTGGCGAGCATCTCGACCGCCTTTTTCAGCACCGACAGTGTTTTAAGGCCCAGAAAGTCGAATTTGACCAACCCTGCCTTTTCAACATACTTCATATCAAACTGGGTAACCGGCAGATCAGAACGCGGATCGCGGTAAAGCGGGACCAGTTCTGCCAGATGCCGGTCACCAATCACCACCCCCGCCGCATGGGTCGAACTGTGCCGGGGCAGACCTTCCAACTGCATTGATAGGTCAAACAATTTTTTGACGTCTGGTTCGCTGCGATAGGCTGTTGAGAGCTCCTCTACCGGAGACCGACGATTTCCGCCTTTTTCGCTGCCGCCATACAGCGTTTGTTGCAGGGTATAGGGATCGGTCGGATGGTTGGGGACAAGTTTGGTCAACCGGTCGACTTGTCCATAGGGCATTTGCAGCACACGGCCGACGTCGCGCAATACGGCGCGAGCTTTGAGCTTTCCGAAGGTGATGATCTGCGCGACTTGCCCATTGCCGTATTTTTCTTGCACATAGCGAATCACTTCGCCGCGCCGGGTTTCGCAGAAGTCGATGTCAAAGTCGGGCATCGACACCCGCTCCGGATTCAGAAAACGTTCGAACAGCAAACCCAGCTTAATCGGGTCAAGATCGGTGATCGTCAGCGCCCAGGCAACGACCGATCCCGCCCCCGAACCGCGACCCGGTCCTACCGGAATATCCTGTTCTTTCGCCCATTTGATAAAATCGGCGACGATCAGAAAATAGCCTGGAAATCCCATCGAGACGATGACATCCAGCTCAAAATTAAGGCGCGCAAAATAGGCTGCTCGCGCCTCTTCATCTAAGGGTTCCCCCAAAGTTGCAAGGTGAGAGAGTCGCTCCTGCAAACCAACGGTTGCATCGTCGCGTAATTGCTGTGCTTCAGCTGCGATATCTCCGGCAAGACTGGGCAGAATCGGATCGCGTTTGGGCGGTGACGCCGCGCAACGCCGCGCAACGATAACAGTATTGGCCAGCGCCTCTGGCAAATCGGAGAAAAGCTCCTCCATCATAGGCGCACTTTTGATCCACAAATGGGGCGACATTTGATCACGGTCGCTGTTTTCGACATAGGTCGATGCAGCAATGCAGGTCAGCGCATCATGCGCCT
>JBGSLY010000371.1:0-8186 GCA_041740435.1 Parasphingorhabdus sp. | reverse complement strand
GGTCAGTGAACTGACCGTCCGCTTCCCGATCTATCCGGAAGGCTGACGCTTTGCGCTGTCCCTTTTGTGCCCATGAAGACAGTCAGGTAAAGGACAGCCGTCCGACCGAGGACGGCAACGCCATCCGTCGCCGCCGTCAGTGTGAAAGCTGCGGCGCGCGGTTCACCACTTTTGAGCGCATCCAGCTGCGCGAAATCATGGTGGTCAAATCCGCCGACCGGCGCGAACAGTTTGACCGCAGCAAGATCGATCTATCGGTTGCGCTTGCTTGCCGCAAACGCGGCATTGCGCAGGAGCGGATGGACCAGCTTGTGTCCGGCATTCAGCGCCAGTTGGAAACCAGCGGCGAAAGCGAAATCCCGTCAAAACGCATCGGTGAAATGGTGATGGAAGGCCTTAAAAACCTCGACAGCGTCGCCTATATCCGCTTCGCATCGGTGTACAAGGACTTCACCGAGGCCCGCGATTTCGAGGAATTTGCTGGTAATATCAAGGATGTGGGCGGGGCGTGAGCAGGTGCCCGCCGGTCATCGTTCTGGTCCGTCCGCAGCTGGGTGAAAATATCGGCAAAGCGGCGCGGGCGATGCTCAACTTTGGCCTCACCGAAATGCGTCTGGTGGCACCGCGCGATGGCTGGCCCAATCCTTCGGCGGGGCTATCGGCGGCTGGGGCGGACATTGTGCTGGAACAGGCGCAGGTGTTTGACAGCCTGTCCGACGCGATTGCCGACTGCCAGCATGTCTATGCCACCACCGTGCGCCGACGGGGTATGGCAAAGCCTGTGGTTAATGCAGAGGAAGCGGCACAGGAAATTTACAGGCAATCGGGCCGATCCGCGATCATCTTCGGCCCGGAGCGTTCGGGGCTGGAAAGCGGCGATGTCGCAGCGGCGCGGAAAATTCTGACCATTCCGATCAATCCCGAATTTGGCTCGCTCAATCTGGCCCAGGCGGTGGTGCTGGTCGCCTATGAATATTCCAAGCAGGCGAGCGCCGGTCTCGCGCAGCCGACCGACAAGGGGATGACCGAGCTTCCCGCGCCGCAGGTGGAACTTGACCGGCTCTATGATCACCTGGAGGCGATGCTTGAGCCAACAGGGTATTTTCTGCCGCCTGACCGCGATGTGTCCAACCGGCAGACGCTGCGCAATATTTTGACCAAACCGGGGTGGAACGAACAGGAAATCCGCACGCTGCGCGGGGTTCTGTCGTCCCTGAAACGCAAGGGTAGTTCAGGGACGTAAGCTGTCCCATTTTTGCATTTCATAACTGATCGAATTTTCAATCAGCATCTCCCACAGCGCGGCGACCAGCGGAACCGGCACCCCTGCTTCTTCGGCGAGCTTTTTGACATGGGCGATAACCGCCGCCTTGCGCTCTTCGTCGCGAACACTCCCCCGCGTTTCCTTGATCCGGGCAGCAGCCGTCATGCAGCCGAACCGCTGCGCCAACAGGGCCACGATCTCACCATCAATCCGGTCGACCTCGCGGCGGACATCGGTCATGGTGTTGAGGGCGTCGGAGGAAAAATCTGTTTTGGACATGGACGCGCCGATTAGGGAAGTTTTTGGCGGTTGTCGAGGGGTGCGCGTATCGCTCGACAAAGGTTGACAAGACCGGGTTTGGCCGCCATAGGCCGCCGCTTGCAATTGACCTCGCACCCCGGTGAAGCGATGGTCGCGTCCGGTATATTGGCCGGTCGGTGCAGGTCCGGGACATGACAGCAACGCAAATTGGAGACATTTCATGTCAAAGCGCAACAGTGCCAAGTATAAAATCGATCGCCGCATGGGCGAAAATATCTGGGGTCGCCCCAAGTCCCCGGTAAACCGCCGCGATTATGGCCCCGGCCAGCATGGTCAGCGCCGCAAGGGCAAGCTTTCCGACTTCGGCATCCAGCTTCGTGCCAAGCAGAAGCTGAAGGGCTATTACGGCGATGTGACCGAAAAGCAGTTCAAACGCGCCTATCAAGAAGCATCGCGGATGAAGGGCGATACCAGCCAGAACCTCATCGGTCTGCTGGAACAGCGACTCGACATGGTGGTGTACCGCGCCAAGTTCACCCCGACGATCTTCTCGGCCCGTCAGCTGGTTAGCCACGGTCACGTGCGCGTCAACGGCGTGAAGTGCAACATCGCGTCGCGCAAGGTGCTACCGGGTGACGTGGTCAGCCTTGGCAAAAAGGCGCAGGAAATGGCGCTGGTTATCGAAGCCCAGGGCCTAGCCGAACGCGACATTCCTGATTATGTTGCTCCCGATGGCAACGAAAAAATCACTTTCGTCCGCGTGCCCACGCTCGACGAAGTGCCTTATCCGGTGACGATGGAACCCAATCTGGTCGTCGAATTTTATTCACGCTGATTATCCGATACAGGATGTGAAAAAGAGGCGGTCCGTTGGGCCGCCTTTTTTTGTCGCGCGATTGCTGCCTTTCGCGACGCGATGTCTCTTGCTTTGTGGTGTTGGGCAGGGGTAGTGATTATTCGCATATCCTACAACTTCCGTTCGTGTCGAGCGAAGTCGAGACATTTTGAGACACGCCCCAGCCTTATGGGCATCTCGACTTCGCTCGATGCGAACGGAAGCAGGCAAATTGATCAAAAGCAGATTTCCGGCCTAATCGCAAATCGGAGTACCCACCATGAAACGACCATCCATCGCCATTGCCCTGTCGGCATTGCTCGTCCTCTCCGCATGCAACGAAGCCGGAACCGCCGACCTTTCCATCCCGGAAGTGGCCGCAGCGGAGATTTCCGAAGACACGATGAAGTCGCTGACTCAGGAAATGTCGTCCGATGCCTTCGAAGGGCGGGCACCGGGAACTGCGGGTGAGGAAAAGACGATTAAGCTGATCGCGGACAAATTTGCTGCCGCGGGGCTCACGCCCGGCTATGGTATCAACGCGCCTGAACGCGGCTGGAACGATTATGTCGGGGTCGATGTCAAAGGCAAGACCGTGCTGATCCTAGTCAACGATCCCGATTTCGGCACCGAAAGCCTAGAGGGCGAATTTGGCGGTCGGGCGATGACCTATTATGGTCGCTGGACCTATAAATATGAGGAAGCAGCGCGTCAGGGCGCTGCGGCGGCGATCATCATCCATGACACCGAACCCGCGGCCTATGGCTGGAACGTGGTCGAATCGAGCTGGACCGGTGAGCAATTCTACGCCCAATCCGCCAATGGCGGCGCCGATCAGACCGCGCTCAACGGCTGGATCCAAAAGGAAGCGGCAGCCAAGATTATGGCGGCGGCGGGACAGGACCTGACAAAGCAGATGGCGGCGGCAAAGATCAAGGGTTTCAAGGCGGTGGACCTGAAGCTCAAAGCCAGCGCTTCGTTGGAAAACACGATCAAGAAAATGGCATCCAAGAACGTGATCGGCGTGCTGAAGGGTGCCAAGCGGCCCGATGAATATGTCATCTATACCGCGCATTGGGATCATCTGGGCCGCTGCAAGCCAGCGCCCGACGGCGATGATATTTGCAACGGTGCTGTCGACAATGCCACCGGCACAGCGGCGCTGGTCGCGCTAGCGGAGGCTTATGTGAAGGCTGGAGCGCCCGACCGCAGTGTGATTTTTCTGGCGGTAACGGCGGAGGAATCGGGGCTGCTCG
This sequence comes from Parasphingorhabdus sp., assembly GCA_041740435.1. Classification (GTDB taxonomy): domain Bacteria; phylum Pseudomonadota; class Alphaproteobacteria; order Sphingomonadales; family Sphingomonadaceae; genus Parasphingorhabdus. The sequence continues at coordinate 4,570 of JBGSLY010000371.1, read as the reverse complement.
GCTCCAAATATTATGCGCAAAATCCTGTTTATCCGCTCAGCAAAACCGTTGGCGGGGTCAATATGGACGCCTTTTCGATGGCCGGTCCAGCAAAGAATGTGGTCGTGGTCGGCAAAGGTAAGTCGCAATTGGATGGTTTTCTGGAAGCCGCGCTGAAGGCCGATGGCCGGTTGGCGGAGGCCGAACCGACGCCAGAGAAGGGCTATTATTACCGATCCGATCATTTCAGCTTTGCCAAGCTGGGCGTGCCGATGATCTATTTCGAGGGCGGGGATGATTTGGTGAACGGCGGGCGTGCTGCGGGCGAAGCGGCGGCCAAGGATTATACCGAAAACCGCTATCATGGTCCGAAGGATGAATATGATCCCGCATGGGATTGGTCCGGCGTGATGGGCGACCTCAAAATCTATTACGCGGTTGGCCGGATGCTGGCGATGACGGAAAGCTGGCCCAACTGGAACGACGGCGATGAATTCCGCGCCATCCGCGACAAGAGCCGCACGGGAAGCTAAATTTATGCCCTATCGCATGCCCGCCGAATGGGCACCGCATGAAGCCGTGTGGATCGGTTTCCCCAGCTTCTGGGGTCATTGGGAAGAACCTTATGAGCGGGCGCAGGCACAAATTGCGGCCTTTGCCAATGCCGTCCACGATGTCGGCGTGGGAGAGACGGTGCATTTGGTGTGCGGTTCCCCCGACGCGGCGGCAGTGGCCCGGGATTTTGTCGAAGCCGGGGTTATTGTTGAACAGCGGCATATCGGCGACATCTGGCTGCGCGATACCGGTTGCATCATAGTGGCCGATGGAGAACGGCGGTTGGCGCGCAATTTCGGCTTTAACGGCTGGGGTCGGCGTTTCAATTTTGATGGCGACCAGACGATTGGTCGGACTCTGGCTGAAGCGGAGGGATTGACGGTCACCGATTGCGATTGGGTGCTGGAGGGCGGATCGATTGACGTGGACGGACAGGGATTGGCGGTCACCACGACCGATTGCCTGCTGAACCCCAATCGCAATCCGGGTCTCGGCCGCGATCAGATCGAGGCGCGGCTGGCCCGCGATTTGGGGATTGAGCGGACTTTGTGGTTGGGCGATGGTCTGGCCAACGATCATACCGACGGCCATGTCGATAATCTGGCGCGTTTTGTTGCGCCGGGACATTTGGTGATCCCGGAGGCGCTTCATGCCGATGACCCCAATGCCGCCGTCTATGCCGATGCACGTGCAAGGGCGGAGGCATTTGGTTGCCGAGTGACGCCCATCCCCTCGGTTGGGCGGCTTGAACAAGGCGGTGAAGCGGTTCCGGCCAGCTATATGAACTTCTATATCGGTAACAGCACCGTCATCGTACCGGTGTATGGCGTTCGGCATGATGACGACGCTTTGGCGCAGTTTGCAGCACTGTTTCCCGACCGGAAAATCGTCGGCCTGCCCGCCGACGCCGTGTTGACCGGCGGTGGCAGTTTTCACTGCTCCAGCCAGCAGGTGCCCTTATAGGAATTGCGGCGCATGCTACGCTGGGGTAGACCACCGGTTAGATTTTAGAACAGGAGAGTTCCCCCATGACCAAATCATTCTTCAAAACACTGGCCCTTGCCGCCGCTGCGATGGCATTGGCGGCCCCCGCTGCTGCCAATCATCACGAAATGGGCAAAGACGATCATCACAAAATGCATGCCGCGCATAAGGAGCGGATGGCTAAAATCCTGGCCGACCCGTCGCGAGCCGAGGACAGCAAGCGCGACAAATATCGTAATCCTGCCGAAACTTTTGATTTTTTCCAGATACACCCCGATCATGTTGTCGGTGAATATGCCCCCGGCGGCGAATGGATTTCGCGTATTCTGGGCCGCTATATGGATGCAGGAAAGTTCAACGGGCTTTATTTCAGCACCACGGTTTTTGCCGATGAAGCGACCCGCGAACGGGTAAAGGCGGGTGCGGCATCCTTTGCCGATGATGTCGCCAAGGTGACAGGACGTCCGGCCAGCGACTATCGCGGTTTTACCCTCGATGCGGCGCCGGAAGGCGTCAATGGCACATTTGACCGGATCATCGTCATGCGGATGATGCACAATCTGATGCGCTGGAATATGGCTGATCAGGAAATCAAGGCAATGCGCGCCCTGCTTAAGGACGATGGCTTGCTGGGCATAGAGCAGCACCGGGCTAAGGCCGATGCTCCGTATAGCTATGCCGATGGTGCCAAAGGCTATTTGCGCGAAGCCGATGTAATCAAGTTTATGGAAACCCATGGCTTTGAATTGGTCGGCAAGAGCGAAGTCAACGCTAACCCAAAGGATAGTGCCGATTACCCCGACGGTGTGTGGACACTTCTCCCTGCATTGCGCTTGAAAGATGTCGACCGGGCTAAGTACGAAGCCATTGGCGAGTCCGACCGGATGACTCTGCTGTTCAAAAAACGGCCCTAATTCCTAGTATGTCCGCATTTGTAATCAGGGCGATTCTGTCGGGAATACTGATCGCCCTGATTGCATGGGTCGGCAAAAAGACACCGGCGGCAGGCGCCTTGATTGCCTCGCTGCCGCTCATTTCGATTCTGGCGATGATATGGCTGTGGCGGGATACAGGGGATGCAAAGCTGCTCGCAGACCATGCCGAAGCGACCTTCTGGTATGTGCTGCCTAGCCTGCCGATGTTCCTGCTGATCCCGTGGCTGCTGCGCGGCGGGCATGGTTTTTGGCTGGCCATGGCGGCAGGGATTTTGATGACAATAGTGCTGTATCTGCTCACAATCCTGATTGCCGCGCGTTTCGGCATCAGGCTATAGCATCGTTATGACCCGAACTTTATCACTTGCCGCCCTGCAGCTGCCCTTGGGTGGTAGCGAGGCGGAGAACATCGACGCGGTTTCCGATCTGGTCGCGCAGGCGGCGGGGCAGGGCGCGCAGGTTATTTTGCCGCCCGAACTGTTTTCTGGCCCCTATTTCTGCAAAACCGAGGAGGAGGCGCATTTCGCGCTCGCTCGCCCGCTAAACGACCATCCGTCGGTGCGGGCGATGGCAAGACTGGCCAAGCAGCTGGGCGTTGCTATCCCCACCAGCTTTTTTGAGCGCGACGGGCCACATTATTATAATTCGCTGGCGATGATCGGACCCGATGGGGCGGTGCAGGGAGTCTATCGCAAGAGCCATATTCCTGACGGTCCCGGCTATGAGGAGAAATATTATTTCCGTCCCGGCAACACAGGTTTCAAGGTGTGGGACGTTTTTGGCGCGAAAATCGGCGTCGGCATTTGCTGGGACCAATGGTTCCCCGAATGTGCGCGGGCGATGGCGCTGATGGGGGCAGAAGTCCTGCTCTATCCCACAGCCATTGGTGCAGAGCCACAGGACGCCAATTTGGACACACGGCATATGTGGCGGCGCGCGATGGTTGGCCATGCGGTCAGCAACTGTATGCCAGTGATTGCCGCCAATCGGACCGGCGCTGAATGCGACCATTTAAGTGATGGGCATTTACAAGATGGGGGCGGCGCGGCGCAGCGATTTTATGGCACCAGCTTTATCACCAACGAATGGGGCGATGTGGTGGCGGATATGGATGACCGTGAAACCGGCATCATCACCGCCCATTTCGATCTCGACCAAGCCCGTGCCCACCGCGCCAGCATGGGATTTTTCCGCGACCGCAGGCCGGATTTATACGGGCGGTTGGCGGTGGATTGTTGAGTTTCCCGCGCTCCGCACTTGCTGCGGAGCCTGGGGCTATGGCAGTGCTTACGATACTGGGCTCCGGGGCTTCGCCCGGAGCACGGAGAAAAACCTACCGCTTCCAACCGTGCGATAACAGCTTCACCGTCACTCGCCCGGTCGCCACGTGAATGCCTTCCGCATCGTGCATCGGGAATTCCGCGATATAGCCCGCCGAACCCTTACGCTCCAGATTAGCGAGCAGGCCTGCAATGTCCTCATCGCTGAGCGCAAATTCGGCGGTCACATCGCTGGCTGCCGATTTGTGGAAATCGACGTATATGTCTTTCAGGATCGGAAAGAAGCGCGCTGTGTCGAGGATTGAAATCCCTGGCAGCGCCGCCACCGCCTCCGCCAACACGGTAAACGCCCCCATATACATGACATTGACGTGATTCTCGTTGCCCGCCAGCGGCATCAGCAGCTTCGCATAGCCGCGACGTTCCTCAATCCGCTTCAGGCCCGTCCGTTCGACAAACTCAACCCGGTATTTGGGCTTGCGCTCTGCGCTCTCTGTCATCGCGCTAACCGGCTGGCTTGACGGTGATTTCCACGCGCCGCGCCTGTGCCATATCGACATTGGCGTCGGTGGTTTCCGGCGGTTTCTCCAGATCAATCACATCAGCAGGAACGCCAATCCCGGCCAGAGACGCTGCAACTGCTTTGGCCCGATTCTTCGACAGTTCGGCATTGAGCGCGGCATTGCCGGTGGGTTCGTTGAAGCCCGATACCGCCAGACGGTCGCCGGGATGCGCTTCCAACCATGCTTTAATCGGGGCCGCAACAGTGGCGAAGTCGGGGGTGACGTCGGTTTTTCCGGTGTCAAAATAGACCGAAACCTTGGGCCGTCCCTCGAC
>JBGSLY010000370.1:0-1775 GCA_041740435.1 Parasphingorhabdus sp. | reverse complement strand
CTGCGCCCTCATTTCGGCGATTTGTTCTTCCAGCGGCAGTTCCTTGGCGATGGATTGCAGCGCGGCAAAGGTTACTGGCAGGCCGGTTTCGCGGCTAAGGTCACCCATCCACTGAAATTCATTCCATTCGCGGCGCATATCGCTCGCCATTTCAAACACGCCGTAACCAACCCGGCCCATGGCGCGGCCAATTTCGACCAATTCTTCGGCGGTAGCGGTGGTTCCGGGAACCAACTCGCCATCGATGGATTTGTGCAGGACGGTACGCGAGGTGGAAAAGCCCAAAGCCCCGGCGCGCACGCCTTCCTCGACAATCGCCGACATTTTGGTGATGTCCTCTGCGGTCGGAATCGCCCCCGGCTTTTCCCGGTCGCCCAGCACATAAGCGCGGACCGCTCCGTGCGGAACGTGGGTCGCGACATCAACGGTGCGCGGCAATTTTTCGAGTTCATTGAGATATTCGGGGAAAGTCTCCCAGTTCCAGGTCATCCCCTCGGCGAGCGCGGTACCGGGGATATCCTCTACCCCTTCCATCAGGCTGATCAGCCATTCGTGCCGGTCGGGCTTTGCAGGAGCAAAACCAACACCGCAATTGCCCATCACGACCGTGGTCACGCCGTGCCAGCTCGACGGGCCCATTTCATCGTCCCATGTTGCCTGACCATCATAATGGGTGTGGATATCGACAAAGCCGGGGGTCACAATCCGCCCGGTTGCGTCAATTTCCTCGCGGCCTTTGGCGGAAATCGAACCGATCAGGCTGATCCGATCACCATCAATCGCCACATCGCCAACAAACGGCTCTCCGCCCAGTCCATCGACAATCGTTCCGCCGCGTATCACCAGATCATGCATGTCATCTCTCCTAATGTTTGGACAGGTGATAGCAGATTTAACTGGATGATTAAAGTGGAGTCTTATACTTGGTTGGCATGACCGAAAAATACAGCTGGCCCGCCGCAGACCCCCTTCCCGTTCGGCTTTCGCATATTGCGGTCAATGGCCAGAATTTGGAGCTGGCGGAAATGGGGGAAGGGCCGCGACTCGCGCTTTGCCTGCATGGCTTTCCGGAACTGCATTACAGCTGGCGCTATCAAATGCCGCTGCTCGCCGAAATGGGTTACCGGGTCTGGGCTCCGAATTCGCGCGGCTATGGGACCAGCAGCAGACCAGAGGGGATGGAGTCGTATCGTCTGAACACTTTGGTGCAGGATGTCGCAGCATTGATCGACGCCAGCGGCGCGGAAGAGGTCACCCTGATCGCGCACGATTGGGGCGCGGTCATCGCCTGGCATTTTGCGATCCAGAAAATCCGTCCATTGAAGCGGCTTATCATCATGAACGTGCCGCACCCCAAATGCGCGGTGCGCGAACTGCGCCACTGGCACCAGCTAAAGAAAAGTTGGTATATATTTTTCTTCCAGCTGCCGTGGCTGCCGGAAAAACTGCTTGGGCGTAAGGGCGCGGAGCCGATTAAACAGGCCTTTGCCAATATGGCGGTGAACAAGGCGATGTTTCCTGATGACGTGCTGCAGGTCTATGCCAATGCCGCCAAACGGCCCGGTGCGTTGCGCGCGATGATCAACTACTACCGCGCCCTGCTGCGCACCCCCGATGGGCGGGACATTGGCGACGCGATGGTCGATATTCCGACCTTGATGATCTGGGGCGAAGAAGACACTGCGCTCGACATTCGCTGCACCGACGGAACCGAAGCATGGGTGCCGCATTTCGAACTGCACCGCTTGCCCGGCGTGTCGCACTGGGTGCAGCAG
>JBGSLY010000369.1:0-2591 GCA_041740435.1 Parasphingorhabdus sp. | reverse complement strand
TATAGCGGTGCATGCCGTTGCGCCCGACCATGTGCAGCGTCGGAAACTGCGCTTCCAATTCGCTGCGCATCGCCTCTACATTGGCGGTATAGACGTCGTCATAGACCGGATAGGCCTTTTCCTGCCGCACCACCGCGCCGCCAACCACGTCTTCGGGACGGCACAGGCCCAGAATGGCCATTTCGCGCTTGGCCTGTTCAATCAAATCGGCATCGGAGGAGGACCACAGGCCGTCGTTTTCGAAGCAGAAATATTCAAGACCAACGCAGGCGATATCCGGCTGCGGCACCATTTCGGGCGACCAGCTGCGGAAATTCTGTACCCGGCCCACTTGCACTCGGTCATCGTGGATATAGATCCAGTTGTCGGGAAACAAATCGTCGGACTTGACCATCAAGGCCACGGTCAGAAAGTCGCGGTAATTGAGGTCCATTGCTTGCGGCAGCGATTGGGGCAGCGGATAAATCCGGCTGGCCAGTTCGCGCATCGGCGCGGAGCTGATCACATGTTTGGCCTCGATGACGGTCTCGCCATCAGCATGGCTGGCGGTCATCCGCCAAGCGCCATCGGAGCCTTGCGCCAGTTGCTTCAGGCCATGGCCCATCAACACCTGGTTGCCCTTGGCCTCGACATAGTCGCGCGCCGCGTCCCACATCATGCCGGGTCCAAGGCGCGGATAGCGGAAGGTTTCCAGCAGCGTCTTGGTTTCCATGCCATCATTGGGCCGCTTATTTAGCCCCAGTGACCGCTTCAGCCCGTCGACAACCGCACCCCAAAGTGACAGCCCCTTAATCCGCTGCGCCGCCCAATCTGCGGACATTTCGTTGCACGGCATGCCCCAGACCTTTTCGGTATAGGTCTTGAAAAAGATCGAATAGAGCTTCCAGCCGAACTGGTTGACGGTCCAGTCTTCGAAACTGCGCACATTCTTGTTCGGAAAGGCCTTCGCTTTGGCAAAGCTCGCCATACACACGGTCGAGCGCCAAAAACCAAGGTTCCACAGCGCCTCAAACGCGCGCAAGGGATAGCTGTAGAATTTGCCCTCGTAATAAATCCGGCTCATCCGGGGACGCTGGATAAAATCATTCGGCAGAATCTCGTTCCACAGGTCCACGACCTCTTTGGATTTTGAGAAGAACCGGTGGCCGCCGATGTCAAAGCGAAAACCATTATGCTCCACGGTGCGGCTGATCCCGCCGACATATTGGCTGTCTTTTTCGATCACCGTGACCGAATAGCCCTTTTTGCTGAGCAAGTACGCGGCGGTCAGCCCGGCCGGGCCAGCGCCGATGATGGCAACATCGACGGGTTTGGGTGCGCTGTTCATAGGTTCGTCATGTCCCCGTTTTGGGCAGCGAGGCCCCGGGCCATCACCGCATGAAACTCATGGAGCGGGAGTGGACGAAAATGGTTAACGAACGGTTAGAGTGTGCCTGAAAGTTAGAGAACCTTGCGGGTGATTTCGGACAGTTTACGCAATTCCCGAGTGCCGTCATTTTTGTTGGCATGATGCTTTTTGCCGGTACCTGCATCGGCCTGCGCCTGATGCTTATCCGGCCGCGCCCCGCTCTGCGGTGAAGGCACGGAGCAATAGGCGGTCAGCAATACCATGCCCGACCACCAGATGGCGTTCCAGCGACTGGCAAAAACCGTGGACATTTTGGGACCGAACATGCGGTGTGTATGGGCGGAAAAGGTTAAGCTATGGTGTCTCTAGCCAATCCAACCAAAACTAAGGCCGGTCGCCCCCGCCGCCCGGTCCGCCGGCTCCCGCAGCGCCAACCGCGCCGATATTGCCGAACAGTTCTTCAAAGAACGTGCGGTCGCGGCCCAGGGTCGGGGTTTTGTCACCTTCTGGATTGATTCTTTGGACCAGCTCGATGCCGGTCTGGTTGACCGCGACGACATTGCCGCGCGGGTCAAACTGGACGTGCAGCACCATCTGTGATTTTGGCCTTGGCATATTAAACGCGTATTGCCGCGTTTCCCGCGAAACATAATACCAGTCGTTGGAGCTGAATTGCCCCGTGAAGCTAGGCCGCCCCAAAGTGGACTCAACCGACTGCCGGTTATCGACGCCGGGCTTGACCGCGCTGATCAACAAGTTATCGGCGATATAGCCATCCGCGCCGCGCACCTGTGCGCAGCCAGCGATGGTGGTCGTCAGTGCCGCAACCGCCAAGACTTTTGCCAATTTTCCGTTTCGCCGTATCATGTCTTCTCCACCACTGCACTGGACCTTCCGACTGTTTCAATCCTTATCCATTGGCCAAAACCGAATTGCGTTCTTGCATTGGCCGTCCGGAAATATCAATATGGCCTGTACTGGAACTTAACGCGGCTCCAGTCTGACCAAGGTCTTTGAATTCACGAAAGCGCAATGCCAGCCCATGTCCCTAATGTCTCGCTTTTTCGGCAAAGAAAATCCCAATATCGTCATGCAGCCGCTGTACCGGGCGATTATTGCGGCTGGCCGCCACCCGGATTGGTATCACAAAGGTGCGGTACCCGACACGATTGACGGCCGGTTCGACATGATCGCCGCGCTTTTGACGATGGTCCTCAATCGTTTGGAGCAGGAGCAGGATAGC
>JBGSLY010000368.1:0-5275 GCA_041740435.1 Parasphingorhabdus sp. | reverse complement strand
GCTCAGCGAAGAGGTGGATGCGGCGCAGGAAATAGAAACAGAAAAATAATCGCAGTCGAATTTGGCTATGGAAATATGATGGTGTGCTCTGGGCGTCGAAAATGCGAGAAAACAGCACTGAAAGCCAAAACGGCAGGTTGTTAGATTGAAATTTTTCTGGCTATCCGGCATGATTGCTCAAGGATCGGCTCGGAGAGCCGGGAGAGGGGAAATCAAAATGGCGGATAATGGCTTACCGAAATGGTTTTGGCTGGTGGCGATACTGGCTTTGGTCTGGAATTTGATCGGAGTTGCCGCTTGGTATCTCGATCTGGCTATGTCGAGTGAGACACTGGCAAGTTTGCCCGCCAAACAGCAAGAGCTATATGCTATCCGCCCACTCTGGATGATGATTGCGTTCAGCATCGCAACTTTGGGCGGCTTGCTGGGTTCGGCACTGCTGATTGCCCGCAAAACGCTGGCGACACCGGTGGCACTATTGTCCCTGATCGGTGTGTTGATTCAGTTCGGCGGAGGCATGGCGATACCGGAATTTCGCGCAGCAATAACTCAGGCATGGGTCCTGCCGCTGTTCATCGTGCTCGCGTCGGTTGCTTTGTATCTGTTTGCCCGCCATTCCAGCGCAAAGGGCTGGCTGGCCTGATTTTTATCACTGGCTGCTTGATGCGAGGGTTTCGGCAATAATCCGCCAGACCTTGGGGTTAATGCCAAGTCCGATATGGGTGCCGGAAACTTCGATGTTACGGGCGTGCCGATTATACTCGTCGCGCGCGATTTCGGGGCCGACAATGCCATCTTCGGGCGAATAAATGACGGTCAGCGGTTGTGACAGACCGCGCAAGTTGCGGCGATGCGCTTCGGCCTCGATCGCATCAAGGTCGATCCGGTCATTCTGGGCATAGCGCGCGCCGACGGCGGTATATTTGGGCCCGCCGATAATCGGGGTGCCCATGGTGATCACTTCGCGCACCAAGTCAGGATATTCCCGCGCCACTTCCCGCGCAACCACCCCGCCTAGGCTCCATCCGATTAGAGTGACCGGACCGCTTTCGTGGCGATGGATATGCTCCTCTATGTTCCGGGCAAAACGAGCGACCATTCGCTCGACACCGCCTCGGTTGCGGCCCAGACCCCAGGGATGAACGTCATAGCCCAAGGTCCCGAGAAAGGCCGAAAGCGGCAACATCGACATTTCGCCCGCTCCATATCCGGGCAAGAGAAACACGGATCGGCCATCGCCGCGCGGCGCGGTGATCAAGCGGGGATAATGTAGCGAGTATTTGAGCAAATCGACCGGCAGGGCCAATTCGCGCATTTGCTTCAAAAAACTGGGCGGAGCCAAGTCTCGCGGTGTGTTCATGGTCTGGCTCATATCATGCTCCCGCTGGACCGCAGAAACGCGCGCCGCAGAAGGAGTTTAACCGATTCCCTTCGCAGGTGCAACATTTCCCTTTATTCAAGCATAGGTCTAGCCGGTGCGTTCGGGCGCGCCATTGCCGGGTATGATTTCCACAATGATATCGCCGGCCTGCAGCGATTGGGTCTCTTCCTCCCAAAAGCCGAAAACCTGTTCATTGCGGTAGATGCGCACCCCGACGCTGGTATGCAAATCGCGAAGCGCGGTACCGATTTCTCCCGGTGCAACGGGCCGTTCCGCCAACATCACCCGGCCACTGTCCGATGCCAGATCGGCAAGATAGCCAGTAATATGCTGTCCATGACAGCTGCTAGCGAGCAACAATCCGGCAAAGCTGACCGGATTGATGACGTTATTTGCACCCGCTTGCCGGGCTAGCAGTTCATTGTCTGATGCGCGGACCACCACACTGATCGGGACTTCCGGTGCGAGATGCCGGATAGTTAGAACAATCAGGATCGATGTGTCATCGCGCCCCGCCGACACTATCGCTGCCGATGCTTCGTCGATGCGGATGTCGTTTAAGGTGTTGTCCCGGGTCGCATCGGCGTTGATCGAGTTGCATCCCATTTCATTGGCAAGCTCCAACGCTTCGGGCGACTGGTCGACCACGACGATATTCGCCGGATCGACGCCGCGGTTCATGAGTTCGCGCACAGCCTCCGACCCGCTGGTGCCAAAGCCAAGCACAACATAATGTCCGACAAGTTTCTTTTGTATTTGCGCCATACGCCAATTTTCCCAGCTGCGTTTGATGACAAAGCTATAGGCCGTGCCGACAAAAATAAAGATCACCGCCACCCGGACCGGGGTAACAATGATCGATTCGATGAACCGCGCGCGGTCCGAAACCGGGGCGATATCGCCAAATCCGGTGGTGGTGACGGAAATGACCGTGAAATAGACCACATCCAGAAAACTGACTTCGCCGTCATAATGGTCAATAAGACCGCTGCGGTCCCACCAGTGGATCAGGATAACAACGAAGATCAGTCCCACCGCCAGCCCCATACGCAGCATGACATCGGCCCAAACCGGCACCTTGGTTGCGCGGGTCAGGATCGAACGCGGAAAGGAAGGGGATGCCATGCTTTTTACTATTTGGCCAGATATAGCGCTGGATCAACCGGTTTGCGGTCACGGCGAATTTCGAAATGCAGTTGCGGTTCGCTGACATAACCACTGTCCCCGGCGCGGGCGATGACTTGTCCTGCCGACACGCGATCGCCGCGCTTAACCGCGATGTTTTCGGTATGGCCATAGGCGGTCACCCACCCATTTCCATGGTTGATCAACACCAGCCCGCCGAAAACGCCGATTTCATCGCCCGCATAGGCGACCGTGCCCGCCGCCGATGCCAGTACCGGCGCGCCCTTTACCGCCGCGATGTTGATGCCGTCATTGACTTTGCCTTCCCCCTGGCCGCCGAAGCGGGACAGGATTTTGCCCTGTACCGGCCAAAAAAAGCGGCCATCAAAGGATGTTGGTCCGGCGAAACCTTGGGCTGGGTTCATGGCCAGGGCAGAGGCTTCACTTAGACTAGCCGGTTCCCCGCCGGTCACAATATCATCAATGTCCAGCCGAAAGGCCGACGCACGCTGCTCCAGCGACAACCGATCGAGATTGGTCGGTGCAGCAGCAGGCAGCAGCAGATTTTGACCGACGCGCAGCACATAGGGAGCCTCCAAACCATTCAAGGTCACCATGTCCCCCCAGTCGGCCCCATAGGCGCGGGCGATGGCAATCCCGGTTTCGCCCTCCGCCACCCGGTGATACCGTCCGCCCGTGACACGCAGTTGCTGTCCCGGCTGGATGACATAAGGCGGCACCAGACCATTGGTCATCGCCAAAATCTGTGACCCCGCACCGGTTTTATTGGCTATTCCGCGTAGCGTATCGCCGGGTTGGACGGTATAGACACTCTCGGCAACGGTAAGCGCATTGGCCTCCACCGGCCGCGATAGCCAGGGCGCAGGGCCGGTTTCGCCCAGTGCATCGGTTTCCGTCTTTAATTGCGGCGCGCTAGCTTCCGGGGTTGGCATCCGGGTTCCATCCCCCGGCGGAATACACCCCGCCAGCGCGAGAAGTGCCATCAAACCAAAACTGTTACGCATGACCTATACCCCGTTGATCATTGCCTTCATAAGCCTAATCTAGCAGGCTTGGCCAGACAGAAGCTGCGTATTGCTTGGGTCGCTGCAAATGGCTTTGTTATCCGTTCGCATCGAGCGAAGTCGAGATGCCTTCAAACCATTTGGGCGTGACGAGGTGTCTCGACTTCGCTCGACACGAACGGAGGGGGATGCCCAATCCGAACTGGAAAGCCCCTATGCTGCGGATATTGTATCGATCCCCGCCATATAGGGGCGCAGGATTTCGGGCACCGTGACACTGCCGTCGGCATTTTGATAATTCTCCAGCACCGCAACCAAAGTGCGCCCGACCGCAAGTGCTGATCCGTTGAGGGTGTGGACAAATTGCGTCCCTTTCTCCCCTTCTGGCCGGAACCGGGTGTTCATCCGCCGCGCCTGATAATCGCCGCAGTTGGAGCAGCTTGATATTTCACGGTATAGTCCCTGCCCGGGCAACCACACTTCCAGATCATAGGTTTTGCGTGCGGTTGCCCCCATATCGCCTGCGCACAGCAGCATTTTGCGATACGGCAAATCCAGCGCGCGCAGCACCGATTCCGCTGCTGCCGTCATCCGCTCATGTTCGGCATCCGACTGATCGGGGGTGGTTATGCTGACCAGCTCCACCTTTTCAAATTGATGCTGTCGGATCAGCCCCTTGGTGTCGCGCCCAGCCGCACCGGCCTCGGACCGGAAACACGGCGTTAGTGCGGTCATCCGGATCGGCAGACTGGCGCTCGACAATATCTGTTCCCGCACGCTGTTGGTCAGCGACACCTCGGCAGTGGGTATCAGCCAGCGGCCATCGGTGGTCTGAAAGTTATCTTCGGCAAATTTGGGCAATTGTCCGGTCCCGAACAGGGCCTCGCTGCGGACAAGTAGAGGTGGAGCGCATTCGGTGTAACCATTGGTCGCACTCTGGTGATCCAGCATGAATTGCCCCAAGGCCCGGTGCAGCCGCGCCATTGCGCCGCGCATAAAGGTAAAGCGCGCACCCGACATCGCCGCGCCGGTTTCGAAGTCGAGCCCTAATGCAGGACCGATTTCGCTGTGATCGCGCGGGGCAAAATCGAACGGGCGCAGTGTCCCCCAGCGAGCAACCTCGACATTGCCGTCTTCGTCCTCACCCTCCGGCACGTCATCGACAGGGATATTGGGCAAGGCGGCCAACAGCGTATCCAGCCGCGCCGACGCCCTCCGCTCTTGTTCCTCGAGCAAAGGCAATTCAGTCTTCAACGCAGTGACTTCGGCTTTCAGTGCTTCGGCACCGGCGGCGTCACCTTGCGCCATTGCCTGACCAATTGCTTTGCTGGCCTCATTCCGGCGCGCTTGTCCCAGTTGCAGGCGTGTGGCTATCTCTCGTTTGGCTTCATCGAGTGCGAGGACCTCTGCCGCCACCGCAGCAATTCCGCGCCGCGCCAATCCAGCATCAAATTCCGCGGGATTGTCCCGAATTGTTCGTATATCGTGCATGGTCCAGCCCTATGCCGTTCCGGCCCAATCGGGGCAAGGGGCAAGATGCGGAAAAGCGCTGGCAATTGCACACAAAAAAACGGCCGGATTGCTCCGGCCGCAGGGTCGCATTTTAGAGTATTTTCCGTTCATTCTGGTTCATAGCCGCACGACCTGAAGTAGTTGGCACATTCATCGGGCTGGAAGATGTCGACGAGCCTGCCAATGAGGTCCCACAGGCCGGTGACGGTTCGCTCGCCTACCTTTCGGAGCA
>JBGSLY010000367.1:0-6135 GCA_041740435.1 Parasphingorhabdus sp. | reverse complement strand
GGAACCGCTCCTTTTCGACCTCACGCGCCAGTGATCGGTTGGAGGCGGCGATGATTCGCACGTCGATGCGAAAGCTGTTGGGGTTGCCGAGCGGTTGGATCTCTCCGGTTTTCAGGAACCGCAGCAGCTTGACCTGCGTTTCCAGCGGAATGCGGTCAACCTCGTCGAGGAACAGCGTGCCGCCCTCGGCTTGTTGAATCAGACCGATTTTCCGGTCAAACGCGCCGGTAAACGCGCCGCGTTCATGGCCGAATAGGATCGAATCGAGCAGGTTGCCGGTAATCGCACCGCAATTAACCTTGAGATAAGGCTGTTTTGTCCGGGGGCTGGCGGCGTGGATCGCATCGGCAATCACTTCTTTGCCAACACCGCCTTCCCCTTCGATCAGCACAGGAACGCGCGCACGTGCCGCCTTGGCCGCTATGGCGAGAGCGGTGCGGAACGCGGGAGCAGCGCCAATGATCTCTTCAAATTCCAGCGGCACCGATATTTTTTCGGTCAGCGGGCGCAACTCGCCAATGTCGCGCGAATAATCGACCGCGCTCCGCAGCGCCTCCAGCAAGGCATCGGGCGCCACCGGCTTGATCAGAGAATCGGTCGCCCCGGCGCGCATCGCATCGACCGCTTCGGCAATTGAACCCACGGCGGTCAGCATCAGGATCGGCAAAGCCGGTCGACGGGATTTCAATTCGGCAATTAATTCAGTCGCTTCTGAACCCGGCACCCAATGGTCGAGAATGATCGCATCGAGCATCATCCCGTCCTGCGTTCCCAAAGTTGCTATTGCGGTTTCCGCGTCGCGGGCAAAAATCGTCCGGAAACCGGCACGCGAAGCCATAGCGGCGATCAGCCGACACTGCGCCGGTTCATCGTCGATCAACATCAGTAATTTGGTGCCGCTTTGTACCATTATTGTCCTGAGCCGGTTACTATCCAGCCCTGCCAATATCATCAGGGGGTAAAGAGCCGATTAAGCATGGCGAAAAAATTCTTGTGCCGCTATGTCTTGAGCCTTGGGGGGAAGATCGATAGGAACCGATCCTCATCAGGCATATGTCAAAAGAGGGGTAATATGGCTTCCAACAACAATATGAAGTCCGCTGAAGGCACGTACACAGGGTTTCTGTCGCTGCTGAAATGGGGCACGATCATCAGCGCGCTGGTGACCATTCTCGTCATCACCCTTTTGGTCAGCTGACCGACATGCCCCTGAAAATCGCGGTCTTGAAAGAGCTTGCCGACGGCGAGCACCGGGTTGGCGCAACAGCGGAAACGGTAAAGAAATTTGCCGCACTTGGCGCGGAAATGGCAGTGGAAAAGGGCGCTGGCGAAGGGGCGTCGATTTCCGATGACGATTTTTCTGTGGCCGGTGCAACGCTCGGTACGCGCGCAGCAGTGCTGAAAGATGCCGATATCGTGCTGGGCGTGCAGGGCCCCGATCCCAAATCGCTGAAGGGCATGAAAAAAGGTGCCTGGCTGGTTGCCGGTCTCAACCCCTTTGGCGAACGGAGCCGCGTCGATGACTATGCCGCGCTCGGCATAGAGGCGCTGGCGATGGAATTCATGCCGCGAATCACCCGCGCGCAGTCAATGGACATTTTGTCGTCTCAATCGAACCTGTCGGGCTATAAAGCCGTGTTGGTTGCCGCCGCCGCCTATGGCCGCGCGTTTCCGATGATGATGACCGCGGCGGGCACCGTCAGCGCCGCCAAAGCCTTTGTCATGGGCGTTGGTGTGGCTGGATTGCAGGCGATTGCCACCGCCAAACGGCTTGGCGCGCAGGTCAGCGCAACCGATGTCCGCTCCGCCACCAAGGAACAGATCCAGTCGCTGGGCGCAAAACCGATTTTCGTTGAAAATGTTGCTGGCATCGAAGGCGAAGGCGCGGGCGGCTATGCGACCGAAATGAGCGAAGAATATCAAAAGGCGCAGGCGGAATTGGTATCAAGCCATATCGCCAAACAGGATATCGTCATCACCACCGCCCTCATCCCCGGCCGTGCCGCGCCGCGTTTGATTTCGGATGCACAGATTGCGACAATGCGGGCCGGTAGCGTGATCGTTGATCTGGCGGCAGAAAGCGGCGGCAATGTCGAAGGGGTGGTTGCCGGCGCAACAACCGAGATTCATGGTGTGAAGGTGATTGGCGCGAAAAACATGCCCGCAAGCATGGCCGCCGACTCCAGCGCGCTGTTTTCCCGCAACCTCTATAATTTCCTCAACGCCTATTGGGACAAGGACGCAGGCAGACCGGTCCTTCCCGACGATGATGAAGTGACCATTGGAATCCGTCTGACCAAGGACGGCGCAGTGGTGAACCAGCGGCTATTGGCCAGTTAGGGACAAATCATGGACTTTATCTCAATCCTTTCCATCTTCGTGATGGCCTGTTTTGTCGGCTATTATGTCGTCTGGTCGGTAACCCCGGCGTTACACACGCCGTTGATGGCGGTGACCAATGCGATTTCATCGGTGATCATCGTCGGTGCGCTGATTGCTTCGGCAGCGGCGGGTTCGGACACCGCGAAATGGCTTGGCCTGATCGGTGTCGTGCTGGCCAGCGTAAATATTTTTGGCGGTTTTGCGGTCACGGAACGCATGCTCGCGATGTATAAAAAGAAGGAGAAGAAATAATGTCCTTCTTGACCAAAACCCGCTTGAACGCCTCTGCCTTCACCGGCTTGATGCTGTTCGGATCAACCCCCGCACTCGCCGCATCGGGTGCGCCGGTGAACCCATGGGTGGCCGTTGCCTATCTGATATCGGGCGTTTTGTTCATTCTAGCGCTGCGCGGACTATCAAGCCCGGCGACCAGCCGGACCGGCAACCGGATGGGTATGGCCGGGATGTTGATCGCGGTGGTCACAACCTTGCTGACCCACAGCATTGCCAGCCTGCCGGAAATCGCGGCGGCGATCGCCATCGGTGGGATCATCGGCTATGTCACCGCACGGCGAATTGCGATGACCGACATGCCGCAATTGGTCGCAGCGTTTCACTCGCTGGTCGGCATGGCGGCGGTTCTGGTTGCTGCGGCGGCGTTCCTTAATCCCGAAGCCTTTGGCATTGTTGGCGCGGACGGAGAGATCCTGCGCGTCAGCCGGGTTGAAATGGGCCTCGGCATCGCCATTGGCGCGATTACCTTTTCGGGATCGGTTATCGCCTTTCTGAAGCTGAACGGCAATATGTCGGGCGCGCCGATCCTATTGCCGCTGCGTCACGTCATCAATCTGGGCGTTTTAGCGGGCATACTCGGCCTGATCGGCTATTTCCTGACCGATCAAAGCCCTTGGGTATTCTGGACCATCACCGCGCTCAGCTTTGCGATTGGCTTCCTGCTGATCATCCCGATTGGCGGCGCGGATATGCCGGTCGTGGTGTCGATGCTCAACAGCTATTCGGGCTGGGCGGCGGCGGCGATGGGCTTTACGCTGGGCAATACCGCGATGATCATTACCGGCGCGCTGGTCGGATCGTCGGGCGCGATCCTGTCGTATATCATGTGCCGGGCGATGAACCGCAGCTTCATTAGCGTGATCGCTGGCGGCTTTGGCGCAGAATCGGGCGGCGGTCCGGTCGGGGAAAAGATCGACCGTCCGTGGAAGCGTGGCTCTGCTGAAGACGCGGCCTTCCTGATGAAACAGGCCGAAAAGGTTATCATCATCCCCGGATACGGGATGGCGGTGGCGCAGGCGCAGCATGTGCTGAAGGAAATGACCGACGTCCTCAAAGAGCATGGCGTTGAGGTCAAATTCGCCATTCACCCGGTCGCGGGCCGCATGCCGGGGCATATGAACGTCCTGCTCGCCGAAGCCAGCGTGCCCTATGACGAGGTGTTCGAACTGGAAGATATCAACAGCGAATTTTCGCAGTGCGATGTCGCCTTTGTCATCGGCGCGAACGACGTGGTTAACCCCTCGGCCAAGACCGACAAAAGCTCGCCGATTTACGGCATGCCGGTGTTCGATGTCGACAAGGCGAAGACGGTATTGTTCATCAAACGCTCGATGGGCGGGGTCGGCTATGCCGGGGTCGATAACGAGGTGTTCTACATGGACCAGACCATGATGCTGCTCGCCGACGCCAAGAAAATGTGCGAGGACATCGTCAAGGCGTTGTAAAGACCGACGACCCGGTCAACTTACATTGCGATCCCGCCCCTCCCAATAGGGAGCGCGCAAGTCGCGTTTGAGCACTTTACCGGCACCCGATAGCGGGAAGGGTTCACTGCGGAAAGTAATCGAGCGGGGGCATTTATACCCGGCGATCTGCGCCTTGCAGTGCGCGATGATGCTGGATTCTTCTGGATTGCAGCCCGGTTTGGGGATGATAATGGCGTGGACCGATTCGCCCCATTGCTCGCTGGGCACGCCGATGACCGCGACCGCGGCAACATCGGGATGGGTGGAGATGGCGCTTTCCACCTCGGCAGAAAACACGTTTTCGCCGCCCGACACGATCATGTCCTTCATCCGGTCCACGATATAGATAAAGCCATCCTCATCCTGATAGGCGCCGTCACCGGTATGGACCCAGCCATCGACCAACGCCTTTTCGGTTTGTTCGGGTAGCTGCCAATAGCCCTGCATCACCCCGGGGCTGCGTGCCGCGATTTCACCAACGGTGCCGCGCGGGACGATGTTGCCGTCCTCGTCGATGATCTTGATCTCACAACCGACGCCGGGCAGACCGGCAGAGCGCAGACGTACTGATTTTGGTCCTTCGAGCACATGATCCTCCGGCTGCAATATCGACACAATCGGCGCCATTTCTGTCTGGCCATAGGCTTGGAAAAATTGGACATGCGGCATTAACTGCATCGCTTGGCGCAGCAACCCTTCGGGCATGGGCGAGGCCCCGTAAATATAGCTTTTGATCGTTTTTATTTGTTCCGGCCTGAAAGTCGGATGCGCCAATATCATGCCCAGCATAGTCGGCACCAGCAGGGCATTGCTGATCTGATATGTTTCAAAGGCCTTTAGCGTCGCTTCGGGTTCAAAAGATGGAATATAGAAATTACACCCACCCACCATGGCCACCCCGTTATTCCAGCCAAAATCGGCCAAATGAAACATTGGTGCGGCATGCAAATAACGCGTGTGGCGATCGAGCCGTACCTCTTTTACCACCGCCAACGCATTGTACCAGAGTGCCCGGTGCGGCAGCATGACGCCCTTGGGAAAGCCGGTCGTACCGCCGGTGTAAAACAACCCGGCCAGATCCTCACCGCCCCGCTCCGCGTCTTTACACGGCGCGTTTTGCGTGATCAGGTCCTCGTACGACAACATGCCTTCGGGAGCCGCGTCATCGCCCATGTAAATGACGGTTTTGACGCCTGTCGCTTCGGCGCGAATGGCATCCAGCATCGGCACGAAATTGCGGTCCACGAACAGGATTTCCGCACCCGAATCGTTGAGGGAATAGGCGTTTTCCGCCGCCGACCAGCGGGTATTCATCGGCACCACCGCGCCGCCCGCCCACCAAACGGCGAAAAGATATTCGGTGTAACGATCCGAATTGAGCGCCAGGATCGCCACCCGGTCACCCGCTGCCATGCCCAAACCCCGCAATGCCGCCGCCAACCGCGCCATCCGTGTCCGCCATTCGCTCCAGGTGTGCTGCCGCTCGCCATCGATGCTGGCAATCTTGTTCGGGAATGTGTCAGCGGCGCTATTAACGACTTGAGTCAGGTGCATGGATGATCCCCCTCCAGACTGGAATTTCTGTGAACTCTCCGCCATTTACCCTGCGTTAGACGCAGTTGTATCATAGCTGGGTCATTGTAACCATGTTTTGTTATGGGATACGCTTGCGTCGACCTTTCGATTCTGGGCACAATGGGTCTTAAATCCTCGGCCAGTTCTGGCTGTCCATTTTTGGCACGCCGCGCAGATGTTACATCATATGACAAACAGCTGTGATAAAAGCTGGTTATGGCGTCACCCTGTTCCGGCCAACCGCTGTTGGGACAGGTCACGTAACCAGCTAGGTGCCTTAGAGTATTTTCCGTTCATTCTGGTTCATAGCCGCACGACCTGAAGTAGTTGGCACATTCATCGGGCTGGAAGATGTCGACGAGCCTGCCAATGAGGTCCCACAGGCCGGTGACGGTTCGCTCGCCTACCTTTCGGAGCA
>JBGSLY010000366.1:0-3287 GCA_041740435.1 Parasphingorhabdus sp. | reverse complement strand
CGGGTGCTGGCCGATATCCAGTCGGGCCGCTTTGTGAAGGACTTTGTCCTCGACAACCGCGCAGGACAGCCGGAACTGAAGGCCAGCCGCAAGGCAGCCGCCGCGCATCCGATTGAGGAGACCGGAGCCAAGCTGCGTGCGATGATGCCATGGATTGGTGCCAATAAGCTGGTCGATAAAGATAAAAACTGATAAGGACGGGTGGCCAACCTCGGTATAAGTCACGGGAGAAGTCGATGGTACCGCCCAAAATCCTACTCAGCGCCGTTCTAGGCTGTTCGCTGTTGACCGCGGGCTGCGCAGCAACCGGCTCGCCTTCCGACACCAGTTATAGCGAAGGAGCGTCCAAAATGCCCGCCAAGGAAGCACAACCCGGTTCCGAGCCTAGCGGCAAGGGCAAAGGTGTCGATGAAGTTTCAGGCGATGCGAATGGCGGCATACCGATGGAATGCGGCATGGAAAAACTGGGCGACATGACCGGCCAAATGGATACACCAGCACTTCGGGCCCAAATCGCGGAAACGGTGGGCCACAATCTGATTCGCTGGATTCGGCCAGGCGATGCGATTACCCGGGATATGCGGCCCAACCGCTTGAATGTTGAGCTCGACGAACAGGGCCGGATTGCATCGCTGCGCTGCTACTGACCGGTTGCCCGCAAGTTTTTCTTGCACATATGCGCAAACCTAGCCATCATCGCCGCATGATCCGTCGCAACCAACTTTCGCTGCTACGACTAACTCGCCCTTAGGCGAGCGATTTTTGCTTGGGATCAATCCCGGCACACCGCCTAAGGGCATTTCAAACCAGAAAAAATCCAACGGAAACAGGCTTGAGTCTGTTTCCTTGCAGCTTAAGAGACATGCTATGTTGAAAGATCCCTCCCGTAAATACCGCACCTTCCCGCAAATCGACTTGCCCGATCGGCAATGGCCATCGCGCACCATTACCCATGCCCCGCGCTGGCTGTCCACCGACCTGAGAGATGGCAACCAGGCGCTAATCGATCCGATGGACGGGCAGAAGAAACGCAGGTTTTTTGACCTTTTGGTACAAATTGGCATCAAGGAAATAGAGGTAGGCTTCCCGTCTGCCGGAGCGACCGATTTCGACTTTATCAGCGGTCTGGTCCAATCAGGCCACATCCCCGATGACGTCATGGTGCAGGTGCTGACCCAGGCACGGCGCGACCTTATCGAGAAAAGCTTCGAGAGTCTGGCCGGAGCCAAAACGGCGATTGTCCATTTGTACAACGCAGTTTCCCCCGCATGGCGCGACGTTGTGTTCAAACTCGACAAGGCCGGCGTCAAGGATATTGCCCGCAAGGGCGCGGAAATCCTGCGCGAGCAAGCTGCCCGTTTCCCTGAAACCGACTGGCATTTCGAATACTCGCCCGAGACTTTTTCGACCGCTGAGCTCGATTTCAGTCTGGAGGTGGTCGAGGCGGTGATGGAAATCATTGAACCGACGTCCGAAAAGCCGCTGATCCTCAACCTGCCCGCAACGGTCGAAGCCGCCACCCCCAATATCTATGCGGATCAGATCGAATGGATGGGAAAGCATATCTCGCGCCGCGACCATGTGGTGATCAGCCTGCACCCGCACAACGACCGGGGATCGGGAATTGCGGCGGCGGAACTGGGCCTGATGGCCGGTGCCGACCGGGTAGAAGGATGCCTGTTCGGCAATGGTGAGCGGACCGGCAATGTCGATCTGGTGACATTGGGCCTGAACATGTACACCCAAGGCATTGATCCCAAGATTGATTTTTCGGATATGGATTCGATTATCAAGACAGTCGAATATTGCAACCAGCTGCCCGTTCCTGCCCGACACCCTTATGCTGGCGAACTGGTGTTCACTGCCTTTTCCGGTAGCCATCAGGATGCGATCAAAAAAGGTTTCGAAGCACAGGCGCAGCGCAATGACGAGCTGTGGAACGTGCCCTATCTGCCCATCGATCCGCGCGATATCGGCCGCGATTACGAAGCCGTTATCCGGGTCAATTCGCAAAGCGGCAAAGGCGGTATCGCCTGGGTGCTGGAACAGGACCACGGGCTTCGGCTGCCCAAACGGATGCAGGCCAATTTCAGCCATACCGTGCAGCAACTGGCCGACGAAACCAGCCGCGAACTCTCCACCGCCGACATCTGGCTGGCGTTCCGCGCCCGCTATCACCTCGATGGGGATGGGCGTTACAATCTGGTGTCCTATGAAGAACGGCAAGGCGGCAGCGAGCGTCGGTTCGTCGGCAAAATCGCCGGACCGGATGGCGAAATCGCGCTCAATGGCCGCGGCAATGGCCTGATCTCCAGCGTCGTCAACGCCCTGTCCGCCGCGATTGGCGTCGACATCGAAATCGCCGACTATCAGGAACACGCGATCGGCCACGGCAAAGACGCCCAAGCCGCCGCCTATGTCGAATGCCGATTACCCGATGGTAGGGAACTGTTCGGGGTCGGGATCAACACCGACGTGGCGACCGCGTCGGTGGAGGCATTGTTGGGTGCGGTGAATAGAGTTTAGGCGAGAGGGAAGCATTAGACATGCGGATGAACAGCCCAGTTCACTCCACCGTCACCGACTTCGCCAAATTTCGCGGCTGGTCAACATCGGTCCCCTTCGCACAGGCCACATGATAGGCCAGCAACTGCACCGGTACCGCGTACACCAGCGGTGCGATTAGCGGGTGGACTTTGGGCATTTCGATGGTGGCCATACAGCCCTCGCCCGCTTCGGCCAGGCCTTCGGCGTCGCTGATTAGAACAACCTTGCCGCCGCGCGCCATCACCTCCTGCATATTGCTGACCGTTTTTTCAAACAATGGTCCCGATGGCGCAAGGACGATCACCGGGACCGCTTCGTCGATCAGGGCAATCGGGCCGTGCTTCATCTCACCGCTGGCATAACCTTCGGCATGGATATAGCTGATTTCCTTGAGCTTTAGTGCGCCTTCGAGCGCCAGCGGATAATCCGGGCCGCGACCCAAATAGAGCACGTCGCGCGCCGGGGCGATGTAATGCGCCATCGCCTCTATCTCCGCATCATGCGACAGCGCGGCGTTGAGTGCGGCGGGGGTTTCAGTGAGGTGACGGACGATCTCCCGCTCCTCATCCCGGCTCATCCGCCCCTTGACTACCGCCAGATGCGCGGCCAGTGCGGCGAGCACCGCCAGCTGACAACTGAACGCCTTGGTCGAGGCCACGCCGATTTCGGGGCCAGCGTGGGTGGGCAGCAACAGATCGGCCTCCCGCGCCATGCTGCTGGTCGGCACATTGACCACCACT
>JBGSLY010000365.1:0-2516 GCA_041740435.1 Parasphingorhabdus sp. | reverse complement strand
TCGTCGAGCGATTCTTTAACAAACTCAAATATTATCGCAGAATCGCAACGCGTTACGACAAGCTCGGGTCAGCATACCTCGCCATGGTCAAACTCGCTTGCATCAGGCTCCGACTGAGGCATTATGAGTCCACGGCCTAGTTCGGACCACTTCATCTCATAATCATAGCCAAAGCCGCAATTTCTTTGCCTTAGGAGCGATACCACCATGATCGATCTTTACACGTCGCCAACTCCCAATGGTCACAAGGCCTCGTGCACCTTGGAGGAACTCGGCATCGCGTATAGTGTCCATCCCATAAACATCCTGGAAGGTGACCAAAAGACAGACGCCTTCCTCGCCATGAACCCGAATGGCCGCATTCCGGTGATCGTGGACAGGGACAATGACGATCTCGCAATCTTTGAAGCCGGGGCGATCATGATCTACCTTGCCGAAAAGTCAGGCAGACTTTTGCCGACCGAAAGCAAAGCGCGTGCGCGGGTGATGGCTTGGCTGATGTTCCAGATGGGCGGGGTTGGCCCGATGATGGGGCAGGCCAATGTGTTTTTCCGCTATTTTCCCGAGAAGATTCCGGCGGCAATTGATCGTTACCAGAATGAATGTCGCCGTCTGTTCGAGGTGCTTGATCGGCGGCTGGGCGAGAGCGAATGGTTGGGCGATGACTATTCCATCGCAGACATCGCCAATTGGTGCTGGGTACGGACGTATAAATGGTCAGGCGTCTCGCGTGACGGGTTGGACAATCTCGACCGTTGGCTGGGTGCCATGAAGGTAAAGCCGGGATTGCAAAAAGGTATCATCGTCCTTTAGCAAGCGACAACTTGCTAAAGGACGATGATAGCGCGAAAAGGTTTGCTGAAAATGCGCGTACCATCGTTAGGCGCTAGTATCGCAGATATAATCACAGGCGGATCGTTCCCTGGCACGAACAACTGTTGCGCTCGCTATCAGTCCATAGCCCACCGGTTTTGGAAAAGGTGTATCGGAACTGATTATATTGGATTTGAGGTTGCCGGCCCGGCGTATAGCAATCACCGGGAAATCACCGAGGCGGAAATTGCCGCCAAGGTACGAAAACGATAGCGTAGATAACCTATTGCAATAACTCGGTAATTCTACGCCAGAGGTATCCCTAAACCCGCCTCCAGCGAAAATACCAAACTTCATGACCTTTTGCGCGGGCCTTTGTTTCATAGCGTGTTTCGGGCCAGCCGCCGGGGCGGGTTTGCCAGTCTTTGGGGCTGTTACATAACCATTGGAAATCGGGATGACCGTTCATCACCATCAGCGCCCAGCGTAGATAAATCGGATGGTCGGTGCCGAAGCGAAACTCGCCGCCGGGCTTCAGTTTCGCGGCGATCAGCGCGACCGGGCCGGGGTTCATCATCCGGCGTTTGGCGTGCCGTGCCTTGGGCCAGGGGTCGGGGTGGAGCAAATAGACAAAGCTCAATGCCCCGTCGGGTATCCGCGCCAGCACGTCCAGCGCATCGCCCATATAGAGCCGGACATTGGGCAGAAACCCGTCGCGCACATGCTGCAACGCGCCGACCACGCCGTTGAGATACGGCTCACAGCCGATAAAGCCATGGTCGGGCAACATATCCGCGCGCATCGCCATATGCTCGCCCGAGCCAAAGCCGATTTCAAAATGCAGCGGCCGGTCGGACCCAAATAACGATCCCGCCGTCACCGGCCCTTCGCGCAGTACCGCAATCTGCGGCAACAGATTGGCGATCAGCTCCTCTTGCCCGATACGCAGCGCTGGGCCTTGTCTCCGTCCATATAAGCGGCGGATGGTGGTCGGATCGCCCGGTTTGTGCGCGGTCATGGCCGGATTTTGGTTAGGCTAAAGCCGCTTTCAACTTGTCCACCAGATCGGTCTTTTCCCAAGGGAAAAAGTCGCCCTCTGCCTTGCGGCCGAAATGGCCATATGCGGCGGATTTGCGGTAGATAGGTTTGTTGAGGCCCAGATGTTCGCGAATACCGCGCGGGGTCAGGTTAACCAGCGCCGGAATGGCTTCTTCAACCGCAGCCTCGGTCACACCGTCGATGCCGGTCCCATGCAGATCGACATAAAGCGACAAAGGTTTGGATACCCCAATCGCATAAGCGAGCTGGATGGTGCAGCGGCGGGCAAGGCCAGCGGCAACGATGTTCTTAGCGAGATAGCGGGTGATATAGGCCGCCGAACGGTCGACCTTGGTCGGGTCTTTGCCGCTGAACGCGCCGCCGCCATGCGGGGCCGCGCCACCATAAGTGTCGACGATGATCTTGCGTCCCGTCAGGCCGGCGTCGCCATCGGGGCCGCCGATTTCAAAGCTGCCAGTCGGGTTGATGTGATATTCGGTGTCAGCCAGCAATTCGGCGGGCAGGATGTCGGCCACCACCGATTTCACATAGGCGTGCAGTTCGGCCTCTTTCGCGCCGGTGTCGTATCCCGCGGCGTGCTGGGTCGAGACAACGATGGCCGTTGCAGCGGCGGGCTGTTCGTTGGTGTAGCGCAATGTTACCTG
>JBGSLY010000364.1:0-3187 GCA_041740435.1 Parasphingorhabdus sp. | reverse complement strand
AGGGGAGAGGGCTGGGGAGAGGGGGAGTTCGGCGTCGGAACTCGCCCCCTCTCCCAACCCGTGCGGCGGCTCCTGGGATCGTCCGGGGGACGATCCTGCTGCCGCACACCCCTGAAGAGGAGAGGGCTTTTGGAGTACCCCGCCCATTAAAACGTCCCCCGCAAAGCTGAACCAGCATAGCCCGCCATATGCGTACGCCATTTCGCGTCCTCGATGGCATCATAAGCCTCGATCACAAACGCCTCCATCAGCAAATTGCGCGCTTCGGCGGGCGGAATTCCGCGTTGCTGTGCGTAAAACAGCGCCATGTCGTCCAGTTGCCCAATGGCACAGCCGTGCGCGCATTTGACGTCGTCGGCAAAGATTTCCAGTTCCGGCTTGGCATTGATCGTCGCGGTGCGGTCGAGCAGCAGGCCGCGCGCGCCCAGCGCAGCATCGGTTTTCTGCGCCTCTCTCGCCACATCGATCCGGCCGATCAAGCTGATGCTGGCCTTGTCCATCGCCACGGCGCGCATAATCTGGTTCGAAGTGGAATCGGGTCCCAAATGCCGGACCCGGGTGACGATTTCGGTCACCTCTTCGTCGCGCCCGACCGCCACCGCGCCCAATTCGAAATGCGCGCCCTGCGCCAGCGTCACGTCGATATCGAGCCGCTTGTAACCGCCGCCGGTCAGCAGGAAAAACGCCTCACACCGCCCGCCCTCGGCTATGTCGATGGCATAGGGACGGATGTCGACCTTGCTGGCCGCGCCGGTGGAAATGCAGGTGCGGATCGGATGCACCGCGCCCGCCGCGACCGCAATGCGGGTGGGCTCCGGCAGCGCCTTTAGCCCAGCGAGCACATCGGCGGGGGCATAGCGCCAAGCCTCATCGCGGCGGGTGGGGGGAGCCAGTTGTCCGGTCATCGCGCATCGCCCGGCTTTTTCATCGCCCAGATCGCGTAAACATAAGTCAGGGCCGCCGCACCCGCGATGGCTGCGCCTTTGATCGGTTCGGGAGCAAATTGATAGGCCGCATAACACAGCACAGCGCGCAGGATGAAATGGATCAGGCCAGCGCGGTCATTGGCGGCCCAGCCATGCGGAACCCAGATCATCCCGGCAAAAATGGCAAGGCCAAGGATGAGCAGGTCGATCGACTTCGCCGCTTGTGCCGCGAATATAACGAGCGGGATAAGCAGCATGATGACTAAAATGAACTGCATAAACAATTGCGTCAACGGGTTCTTGTTCGACTGTGTGGTCAGCCCCGGCGCACCGCGGATTTTGTCGATGAGTATCGAGAGCGGAAACGGTGCAGCTGCGGCGGTAAAGGCGACCGATGCGGGCATTGCATCACCCATTTGCCAACTGACAAGCGCCAGCGTGGCCCAGGCGATCAACCCGCCAATCGGCATGCCGGTCGTGCTATCGGCCAGATAGTCGCGCTGCAATCCGGCAAGGCTGAGTTCGCGCATATCGCTCACGCCGCAATCTCCTTATACCCGTCGCGCTCCAGCTCCAGCGCCAGTTCCGCGCCGCCGGTCCGCGTGATGCGGCCATCGGCGAGCACATGGACAAAGTCCGGCTTCACATAATCGAGCAGCCGCTGGTAATGCGTGATCAGCAGCACCGCCTTTTCGGGCTTGCGCATGATGCGGTTGATGCCATCGCCCACGACGCGCAGCGCGTCGATATCGAGGCCGCTATCGGTCTCATCGAGGATCGCGAGCGCGGGATCGAGGATGCCCATCTGCACCATCTCGTTGCGCTTTTTCTCACCGCCCGAAAAGCCGACATTCACCGGGCGCTTGAGCATATCCATGCTCATCCCCATCGCATCCGCCTGCGCGCGCGCAATCTTGAGGAACTCGCCGCCAGACAGCGGAGCCTCCCCGCGATGCTTGCGCTGGGCGTTCAGGGCTTCGCGCAGGAACTGCACGTTCGACACGCCGGGGATTTCGACCGGATATTGGAAGCCGAGGAACAGGCCAGCGGCCGCGCGTTCGTGGGGGGCGAGAGCGAGGAGGTCAATCGCCCCTCCCAAAACCGATTGTGCTGAGCTTGTCGAAGCACTGCCTTTTCTGGGCGCAGCGGTTGAAGATAAGGGCAGTCCTTCGACAAGCTCAGGACGAGCGGGTGGGGTGAATTGAACACTCCCCTCCGTCACCTCATACCCCGGCCGCCCGCCGAGTACATAAGACAGCGTAGACTTGCCCGCCCCGTTCGGCCCCATGATCGCATGGATTTCGCCTGCGTTTAGGGAGAGGGTGAGGCCCTTGAGGATTGGCTTGTCGCCGACGGTGGCGTGGAGGTTATTTATTTGGAGCATATCAACACAATCTATCATTGAGGCGCTTTAGGTGTCCCGGTGCCAGACACGACGAAGATGAAACGGTCGATCTTTTGTTCGAGCTTGTTCAATTCAGATTTCCAATAAGTTCCCTCGCGGGCGATCCCGTCACGCATTGCGTGAGCTTCGCCATGAAGTTTGCCTTGTTGGTTAAATAAGTCTCTCGCGCCTTTGTGCTCGCGTAAGTCCGCTTCAAGAGCCGAGAGCTTCTCCATCAACCCATTCAGTTTTTTGACCGCGTCTCGCCTTTCTTCGGGAGTGTCGATTAGCCAAAAGAAGACGCTCACCCCACGCTCCCCTCAAGGCTAATCCCCAGCAACTTCTGCGCCTCCACGGCAAATTCCATCGGCAATTGTTGCAGCACTTCCTTGGCAAAGCCGTTGACGATCAGCGCGACGGCTTCCTCGGCATTCAGGCCGCGTTGCATGGCGTAGAACATCTGGTCGTCGGAAATCTTGCTCGTCGTCGCCTCGTGCTCGATTTGCGCGCTGGGGTTGCGGACTTCGATATAGGGGACGGTGTGCGCGCCGCTTAAGGAACCCAGCAAAAGCGAATCGCACTGGGTGGAGTTACGCACGCCTTCGGCGTTCGGCGCAACCCGAACAAGGCCGCGATAGGTGTTGTTGCTGTGTCCGGCGCTGATGCCCTTCGACACGATGGTCGAGCGCGACCCCTTGCCATTGTGGATCATCTTGGTGCCGGTGTCGGCCTGCTGGTAATTGTTGGTGACCGCGACCGAGTAGAATTCGCCAACGCTGTTTTCGCCGTTGAGCACGCAGCTTGGGTATTTCCACGTCACTGCGCTGCCGGTTTCTACCTGGGTCCAGCTCACCTTGCTGTTCCGACCCTGACACAA
>JBGSLY010000363.1:0-2825 GCA_041740435.1 Parasphingorhabdus sp. | reverse complement strand
CGCGACGCCGTTCTATAAATGGAGCGCGGCGGGGCTGGCCGGTGTTTGGGCCGAACGCAACAACCGGGAAGATATTTTTGCGGCGTTCCGCAGAAAGGAAACCTTTGCCACATCGGGTCCGCGGATAAAGGTCCGGCTGTTTGCCGGTTATGACTATCCCGCCGGTATTTTCGCGCGTCAGGATTTTGCCAAGCTCGCTTATGGTCAGGGGGTGCCGATGGGCGGCAACCTGTCATTGGGCAAGCGCGGTGCACCGACTTTTCTGGCGCAGGCGACCAAGGACGCCAATAGCGCCGGATTGCAGCGGATGCAGATCATTCGCGGCTGGAGCGAAAACGGACAGCTAAAAGAAGCGGTATTTGATATCGCCTGTGCATCCGGCGTTCCCGATGCCAAAACGCATCGCTGCCCCACGGTCACGGCCAAGGTCGACACCAAAACCTGCCGGATCGCAACGGATCAGGGTTCGCCGGAGCTGAAAATAGCGTGGCGCGACCCGGATTTCAGCGCCAAGCGCCGGGCATTCTATTATGTCCGGGTGCTGGAAAACCCGACCTGCCGCTGGTCAACCTATGAAGCCAACCGGCTGGGCAAGCCGGTGCGCAAAGACTTGCCGCTGACCATTCAGGAACGCGCGTGGAGCTCGCCCGTCTGGGTGCGCAGTTAATTGGCAAATACTTGGGTTTGAACCGGAGGCGAATATGCGCAGAATTATGATGTTGGGAGTGGCGGCAAGCTTGATGGTGGCGGGGTGCGGGTCCCCTACGGAGGAGCAGGGCGCCAGTGAAACCGTCGCGGAAACAGCCGTGGTTTCAGCGACCACCCCTGCATCACCTTGCGCCGACGATGGACCGCGATTGGCGCTCACTGGTCTGTGCGAAGGACGAGCGATCAATTATCTGAACATGGACACCAGCGCATCGCCCGAACCCGCCGAAGGGTGCGAATGGAAGGTGATGGAAACGCAATTTGTCGATGATGTCCTGCTCTATCGCGGGCTGCAATGCGGGGCCCGCGAAACCAAGCTGGAATTCGCCGGCGGCGCGCACCGGGCCGAGCTTTTGCTGACCGACTCCGCCTATGGCCCGATTGCGGAGCCGAGCGCGATGGTGTCGGTCTATGTCATCGAAGGGGACGCGCTAACAGGCGTGACTCAGCGCGCGCTCGAAGGCATCGAAACCAAGGCCGAGGCCGAAGGCTGCGCCGCCAAATTTGCCAAGCAGGAATTCTGGCCCAGTGATGCGATTGTGGTCGATATCCCGGCAGCAAAGGTAACCACCGACGCCGCAGACGGCCCGCGCACCGCGTGCGGCCCACTGGGTCTCGACGAGGATTCATCCGCATTCTGGCGGGTGGCGCAGGGTTTCGGATATTTCTTCAACCTGGGACAGGATGCGTTCGAAATTGATCCGGGGTCGTTCACGATGATGACCAAAGCGGCGGATGGGGGTTGGAAGGCGTTGAAGGTGGTGGGAATAAAGTTTAGCGTCCCCGGAATTGATGTGCTTTAAAAGGCATAAGAATGAGGGATAACATCACCTCTGCAACTTCAATGTTATCGCGAAGGTGATGATAATTTTATGTGCATGGACGATTGATGGTCTTCGGATTCGGCAGAAAAAAGCGGGACCCCGCTTCAACGCTCAAAAGCGGAAAGTGGCGATGCGCCAGCTGTGACGAAGAGCATGGTTGGCCGTTCGACCTCGCCGCGTCAGCGCCCAATGTCTGGCCACACGAGGTCGATTACGAACCTAACGGCGCGCTGAAAATGGACGGAGACTTTCTGTCAGAGGATTTCTGCGTCCTCGATGGAGAACATTTTATGATCCGTGCCGTATTGCCGATCCCGGTCATCGGCATGAAGGACCACTTCGGCTTCGGCTGCTGGTCAACTCTATCGCGCGCAAATTTCCAAAAATACGTCGATGGTTTCGATAGCGGAGAATATGCCGACATGGGACCGTGGGACGGCTGGCTGATGAACCGGCTAGCTGGGTTTAACGATGAAGCCGATGCGCTAGCGGTGTATGTCGAACCAAGGTTTGAACGGCTGCGTCCGCTGCTATTCGTTGTGGACGAGTGTCATCCTCTAGGCATCGCACAACAGCAGGGCATATCCGCAGATAGAATGTTGGAAGTGTTCGCACACTATGGCCACGCGCCACAGATTGGGTAGAAAAATTTGGGGGACGCATCGCCATAACCACACTCACCCAGCAATCATCTTTTGCATAATTTTGACAAATGCCGAAAATACCAAGCCGATCACGATACAGGCAATCAACGGAAGCAGTGCCTGTAAAATATGGAAGTCGAAATCACGTGAGAGCGAACCGTGAACAGATATAGCCAAAGTAGACAGGAAAAAGACGATTGAAGCGGAAATCGCGACGGAAAAAAATTCAAAATCCTCTCCGCTTTGAAATCTGTATGCTATGAACGCGATGAAGGCCAACGAGAACAGCATCGCGCTGAGCATAATTGTGTCGAAGATCAGATGCGAAGGAGAGATTGAACCGCCCGGGCCAAAAATATGCGTCCCCGCTACAAGAATCGCGGCAAAAAGTATGCCGATGGTTGCATATTTCACGCCGAGAAAGCTAAGAAAATCATAAAGTGGGAACGTATCCAATTGTGTTCTCTCTGATCGAATTTCCAGTATTAGCGACACTTCGCACGATCGATTAGAGTATTTTCCGTTCATTCTGGTTCATAGCCGCACGACCTGAAGTAGTTGGCACATTCATCGGGCTGGAAGATGTCGACGAGCCTGCCAATGAGGTCCCACAGGCCGGTGACGGTTCGCTCGCCTACCTTTCGGAGCA
>JBGSLY010000362.1:0-7481 GCA_041740435.1 Parasphingorhabdus sp. | reverse complement strand
GGCGGGATCGGCGCGTCGCTGATCACCGCTTGGGTCGTGGCGAGGCCAACCTATGCCGATCCGCGCAAGATCGCCCGCCTGCTGGCTGTTGTAACCGCTCTGGCGACAATTCCTTCCTTTCTCGCTTATTACACCACCGATCTGGGTGTTGCGACGATGATGTGGTGGCTCTTCATTCCGGCCATATACTTTTACATCGGCCCCGCCTTTGCACTGTGCCAGAACCTGTCATCGCCCAAGATGCGGGCCATGACGATAGCTATCTCGCTGCTTATCGCCAATGTGCTCAACCTGATTGTCGCTCCGGCTATTGTTGGCGGTCTCAGTGACTATTTTGCCGGACCATCCGGAGCCGACGCCGAATCGCTTCGCTTAGCGCAGCTTATCCTTGCGCCCGCCGGGCTGTGGGCGGCGTTCCATTACTGGCGGGCCGAAAAATATATTGTTGCAGATCAAAAGAGAGCCATTGGTTATGTCTGATACGCCGCTGAAATCCTATATCGATGGCGCATGGGTACTCCCCGCGACATCAACCGAGACGGTCGTTGCGATCAATCCGGCAACCGAAGAAATCTGCGCGACTGTTGCCGTTTGCGGGCATGACGATGTCGACCGGGCCGTTCAGGCCGCCCGGGCGGCGTTTGATGGTTATGCCGCGCTTTCGCTCGACGACCGCATTGCGTTGGTCGAAAAGCTGATCGCGATATTCGAAAGGCGCTATGACGAAATGGTCACGGCGATCTCGACCGAGATGGGCGCGCCCTATGACCTCTCCTACAACTCTCAAGCCGAATGCGGCCCCGGCCATTTGCGGGCGACTGTCACTGCGGCGCGGGAAATGGAATGGGAACGCGACGTTGGTGCGGATGGCCAGATCGTGCACGAACCGATTGGCGTGTGCGTGCTGATTACGCCATGGAATTGGCCGGTGAATCAGCTCGCCACAAAAATCGGTCCCGCCTTGGTCACCGGCTGCACGATGGTCCTGAAGCCCAGTGAAATAGCGCCGCTGTCGGCCCAGCTTTTTGCCGAATTCATCGAGGAGGCCGGTTTCCCCAAAGGTGTGTTCAATATGGTGCACGGCACCGGCGCGGCGATTGGCGATGCGCTGACCAGCCATCCGGAAGTGGACATGATCTCCTTCACCGGATCGACCCGGGCCGGGGTCCAGATTGCCAAATCCGCCGCCGATACGGTCAAGCGGGTTTCGCAGGAACTGGGCGGAAAGTCGGCCAATATCGTTTTCGCCGATAGCGATTTGGAGGCTGCGGTCACACGCGGGGTCAACCATTGTTTTGAAAATGCGGGCCAGTCCTGCAACGCGCCAACCCGGATGTTGGTCGAAGCCTCGGTTTATGATTCGGCCGTCGCCATCGCCACACGCGCAGCACAAGCGGCAAAGCTTGGCGACCCGATGGAAAAGGGACCGCATTTCGGACCAGTGGTCAGCAAAATGCATTTCGACAAAATTCAGCGGCTTATTCAAATTGGCATCGACGAAGGGGCACAGTTGGTCGCGGGCGGCACTGGCCGCGCCGATGGCTTTGATCGGGGCTATTATGTGAAGCCCACGGTCTTTGCCGGGGTGCACAACAAAATGGAGATTGCACAGGAAGAAGTCTTTGGTCCGGTATTGGTCATGATCCCGTTTCAGGATGAAGCCGAGGCCATCGCTATCGCCAACGACTCACCTTATGGGCTTGCGGCCTATGTGCAGACCTCTGATCTGGCGCGCGCGCGCCGCGTTGCAAGCAAGATGCGGGCGGGCGGCGTCAGCATCAACGGCGCGGGTCAGGATTATTTGGCGCCCTTTGGCGGCTATAAGCAATCGGGTAATGGCCGCGAATATGGTGAATTTGGTCTGCGTGATTTTCTGGAGATCAAGGTCATCAACGGATTTTATCAGCCATGAAGCTGACCGATATCGAAACCTTTGTTGTCGGCAATCCGCCCCCGCGTTTTGGCGGGCGTTATTTTGTGCTTGTCAAACTGACAACCGATGGCGGCGTTTCGGGTATCGGGGAGGCCTATTGTGTTCCGTTTGAGCCGCATCTGGTGGCCAAGATGATCGAGGATGTGTTCCAACGCTATGTCGCGGGTAACGATCCGCATGATATCGAAAATATGTGGCGGCGGGTCTATTCGAGCGGTTTTACCCAGCACCCCGATCTGACCCTGATGGGTGTATTGAGCGCGCTGGAAATGGCGTGCTGGGATATTATCGGCAAGGAAGCGGGCCAACCTGTGTACAAACTGCTCGGCGGGCAGGTTCACGAACGGCTGCGGGCCTATACATATATCTATCCGCGGCCGGATGATCAGAGTGATGTCTATCATGATCCCGATCTTGCTGCGGAACGGGCAGCAGAATATCTGGCGCAAGGCTTTACCGCGCTGAAATTTGACCCGGCTGGGCCTTATTCGGCGTTTGACGGCAGGCAATTGTCGCTAGAATCGCTCGATTTGTGTGAACGCTTTGCCCGGCAATTGCGCGCAGCCGTTGGCACCAAAGCCGACCTGTTGTTCGGTACGCATGGCCAGATGACCGCCGCCGGTGCCATCCGTCTGGCGAAGCGGCTGGAGCCATATGATCCCTTGTGGCTGGAAGAACCCGTTCCCCCGGATGCGCCGGAGGAAATGGCAAAGGTTGCCAGGGCGACGAGTATACCGATTGCCACCGGTGAACGATTGGCGACCAAATATGATTTTGCCCGCCTGCTCAAGGCTGGGGCCGCCGCGATCCTGCAAATGAATTTGGGCCGGGTTGGCGGAATTCTGGAGGCCAAGAAAATTGCCGCCATGGCCGAAGTCGATCATGTACAGATTGCGCCGCATCTTTATTGCGGGCCCATCGTTGGCGCGGCGAATATCCAGATTGCGACCTGTTCGCCCAATTTTCTCATTCTCGAAAGCATCGAGACTTGGGGCGGTTTCCATAGCGAGATTCTGCAAACGCCGATCCGGTTTGAGGAGGGGCACGTTATTCCGCCGACCGCGCCGGGCCTTGGTGTTGAACTCAACGAAGCGGTGGCGCGCGCCAACCCCTATACCGGCACTATGCTGCACCTCGAAATGACACAGCACCCCGTTCAGTGACCGAGGAGTTTGACTATATCATCGTCGGCGCGGGCACGGCGGGCTGTGTGCTGGCCAACCGCCTAACCGAAAATGGCAAGCATAGTGTGCTGCTGCTCGAAGCCGGCGGAAGCGACCGGTCGATCTGGATCCAGATGCCCATCGGATATGGCCGCACGTTCTTCGACAAGCGGATCAACTGGATGTACGATACAGAGCCGGTCGAGGCGCTGGGCGGCAGGCGGAGCTATTGGCCGCGCGGCAAAGTCATCGGCGGGTCGGGCTCGATCAACGCGATGGTCTATGTTCGCGGCCAGCCGCATGATTTCGAGGACTGGAAGGCTGCAGGGAACCCCGGATGGGGATGGGACGACATCCTGCCTTTCTTCAAAAAGTCGGAAGATTTCGACTGGCACAGCGCGCATCATGGTCGTGGCGGGCCGCAACATGTCACCGACATATCGCGGCAAGTCCACCCCATTTGCCACAGCTTTGTCGAAACCGCGCAGGCACTGGGCTATCCCGCCAGCAGTGATTTCAACGGCGGCAATCCCGAAGGGGTGGGTTTTTACCAGATCAACACGCGCGGTGGATGGCGCGCATCGACCGCCAATGCCTTTTTACGACCAGCATTGAAGCGCAAGACCCTGACCCTGCGCTGCCAAGCACATGCCACCCGGATAGTGCTGCGGGAGCGTCGTGCTGTTGGTATCGTCTATACCCGCAAAGGCGAGGATTTTACGGCCATGGCGCGGCGTGAGGTGATTTTGGCGGGGGGAGCGATAAATTCGCCGCAGCTGTTGATGCTATCGGGCATCGGCGATGCGGATCATCTCAAACCGCTCGGTATCGAACCGTTGGTCGATGCCAAGGCGGTTGGCCGCAATTTGCAGGACCATATCGCGGTTTCCTATTTCTACAAAGTCCGCACCGCAACGTTGAACGATGTGCTGCATCCGCTGTTCGGGAAAATTCGTGCCGGATTGCGCTATATCGCGGACCGCGCTGGGCCGCTGTCGATGAGCGTGAACCAGAGCGGAGGATTTGTGCGCAGCGATCCGTCCCTAAAGCACCCGAATTTGCAGCTCTATTTCAGCCCGGTCAGCTATACCAAAACCCCTCTGTCCGAACGAAAACTGTTAAATCCCGACCCATTTTCGGCATTCTTGCTGTCGCATAACCCTTGCCGTCCAACCAGCCGGGGGCGTATCGAGCTGGGTTCACCGGACCCGTTTCAGCATCCCATTATTCACCCCAATTATCTGGCAACACAGGCCGATATTGAAGATGTCTTGGCGGGCAACCGACTGCTCCGTCAGATCGCCCGAACGAAGCCCTTGTCCGATATTATCACAGAGGAAATTATCCCCGGCCCAGCCGTGGAAGGGGATGACGCGTTGCTTGCCGATTTTCGTGCGCGTGCGGACACGGTGTATCACCCGACCAGCACATGTATGATGGGCGCCGATCCCAGAACCTCAGTTGTCGATGCTCGCCTGCGCGTTCATGGTGTTGAAGGTTTGCGGGTCATCGACGCTTCGGTTTTCCCGACCATTACCTCCGGCAACACCAATGCGCCGACCGTCATGGTGGCGGAAAAGGGTGCGGCCATGGTGCTCGAAGACGCCAAAAATTGATGCGTTAATTTTATTTACCAGTGGTTTTCGGTTATGCTAGGCTTTCCTCCAGTGGAGAATCTGCAGGGGGACTGGCGATGCATCCTAAAATTGATCTCAAGCAGCTACCGCCGCTGAAAGCCCTGAAAGGCTTTGAGGCGGCCACCCGGCACCAGAGCATTCGCGATGCTGCGGATGAGCTTTGTCTGACCCATCCGGCGGTCAGCCATCAGGTGCAATTGATCGAGGATGCGCTGGGCGTCACGCTGTTCGTTCAGTCGGGCCGGCACATTGTCTCCACCGAAGAAGGAAGGGTGTTATACCCCTATGTCCGCGCCGCGTTTGAATCGCTATTGGAAGGGGTGGAAGAAGTCCATCGCAACGCGCTCGGCAAACCCCTGCGCGTGCAGACCTATGTCACGGCATCGATCCGCTGGCTCGCTCGACGCGTGCCGCAGTTTTTGGCGGATCATCCGGAAATAAAGCTGACGCTCAACACCTGCGCGGTGGAATGGGAATTTGATGATGTCCATGCCGATGTCGGTCTGGTCTATTGCGAGTCCGAACCCGATCCGGCCAAATATCATTGGGTGCCGCTATACGAATATGCCTTGTTCCCGGTGTGCAGCCCCGCCGTCGCCGAATCCTTGGGCCCGGTTCCCACGCCGGAATCCCTTATGACCAAGCCGCTGGTGGCGATTTATACCGAAGTACAAAATTGGGAAACTTGGTTTGCCTCTGCCGGTGCGGCTTTCGAACCCACAGTGCCGTATCTGATGGTCGATACCTTGGCCGTGGCGCTTGAAATGGCGCTCAATGGCGAAGGCATTGCGCTTGTGAACGGACCCTTTGTCGATCAGGATCTGGCATCGGGCCGGCTTGTCCAGCCCATTGGGCATAAGGCGCTGTGCCCCGGCGCATGGGGATTGATCTGCCGCAAGGACATGAAAGAGAACCTGCGCATCCGCACTTTTATGGACTGGGTGACGGCGCATGTGGCTGGCGAGGCAGGATGAAGGGGGTGGCAGGAATTTTGGGGAGTCCGGAATGTCCGCTTTTGGTCAACGAATGCAGAAAAGCCGTCATTGCTAAAGCCCACAAGCAAGGGTCCAAAACGACGAACTGAGAAAATCAAATCAAGACATACTCCACCTCGGGGGCTCGCGGAGCCCATCCTTGGGCCTCAGCAATCTCAAAAGCACTCTCTAAGCCTAAATCTGGATTCTCAACCGCAATTTCATTGCGCGTACTGACAAGAGTACCGAGTATCTGAAACAAAAGGGGGTTGTCGATCTTGTCGTCATGGCGATCCGATAAATCCATAAGATCGGGAATGATGTCTTCAAACTCCTTTTCGAGGCCATAGGCCAAAGCTACCCATCGGTAAGCACCACGCAATTTGTGCTGCCGAGCCTGAAGCATTTTCACGCCGAGCCCGAACACTGCATCGCGTTCAAAGAGCCCGGGCTTGGCAGCCTCACGAATATAGGCAAGTGCGCGCATATTGCGCAGTGTAAGAAATGCAGCCTCGAAAGCAAATTTAGGGTCATTCCCCATTTGCATGCATGTAAGCAGGGTAACATGCAGTGCAAACTCGTCACAACTAAACTCAGTGCGGAGTGCAGCTGAGTTATCAGCTATAAACTTATCCTGCATGCTCAATATCGAAAGAAAATTCTCAAGACCGCTTTCAACCTCATAGGGATAGCGAGCGATAAACTCCGCATAGTGCTGTTCACCTAGCGATATCGCAATTGGCTCTAGCATCATGTCGGCAATACGAAGCCGCGATTGCCTGAATTCATTCGATGCAGCCATCATTAGATGGCAATATTCGTGAGCAAGAATAAACATTTCCTGCAATTGCACTTGCAGTTTAACCTTAGGGTCATCGGCGGTATGCGGAAGATTCCAAAGGTGGGACGTCTGCTCGAACATTAGCATCCCCGCGATGGCGCCTGCAGCGTCTCCCGCCAAAATGGCCTGTTCTGAAAAAATACGAGCAAATGCCCGCGTCGAGCGGACAGGGTGTTCACTCCATGTCAAAATTCGCATGAATGTGTTGACTGCCTGACCCACATAGCGGTCGAACACGAGTGTCGGATTCGAACCGATGTGACAAATCTCTGCGTGACGATTCATCGAATATACGATGGCAACGTCGCATCTCGCTGGCGTGATTTGTCCGACGATCTTTCGTACGAGGGCAATCGTCGGCTGATACATCTGGCGGCTGTCTTCGCCCGGCATGCCAGGTCGACCTATCCTCGAACCACCAAGATAGCGGGCAAGGTCGCTCAATCTTTTTTCAGGCCGGCGAGAAACTTTCCAATGTCCTCAAGGTCTGCACCACTAACTTCAATGCCCTTTATCTTGACCTTAATGTGCTGCTTTGCGCGAATTCGTTCGCGGATGAGCAGGGTAAGCACCGGCAGTGTAAGTGTCGTCACCTGAATAACAGCCACGATAACCGCTTCGCCGCCTTCAAAATAATCAGGCTTAGCCAATGCTGCATTTTGGAGGCTGGCAAGCTGAGTGGCCGCCTCCTCATCATTTTCTGCGATTTCAATCGTAATAGCGGTCATTTGCCTACCCTCAGTCTAACAAGTTCCAAACAAAATAATTCAAATGACCGCCAGATATCAAGACCTAGAGTATTTTCCGTTCATTCTGGTTCATAGCCGCACGACCTGAAGTAGTTGGCACATTCATCGGGCTGGAAGATGTCGACGAGCCTGCCAATGAGGTCCCACAGGCCGGTGACGGTTCGCTCGCCTACCTTTCGGAGCA
>JBGSLY010000361.1:0-3152 GCA_041740435.1 Parasphingorhabdus sp. | reverse complement strand
GAGATCAAGATGGCCAGTCTTGCGTTTGGCGAGCATAGCGAGGATATCAAGCCGGTCATTCCGGCGGGGGCGTCGGATACCGCCGCGCTCGACGCGGTGTTCGAAACCATCTGCCGCTCTGGCCGCGACGCGCCGACGGTCAAGCTGATGCTGGTGCCAGAGGCATGGCAGAATGATCCCGATCTCGACCCCGCGCATTCGGCGATGTACCAATATATGGCGAGCGTGATGGAGCCATGGGATGGCCCCGCCGCGCTGGCGATGACCGATGGCCGCTGGGCCGTGGCGGGTGTTGACCGAAACGCACTGCGTCCACTGCGCTTCAGCCAGACCAGTGACAATCTGCTGATCATCGGGTCGGAAACCGGCATGGTGGTCGTGCCCGAAAGCCAAATCGTCCGCAAAGGACGGCTGGGGCCGGGACAGATGATCGCGGTGGACTTGCAAAATGGCGGCATTTTCGACGATAAGGAAATCAAGGACCGGATCGCCGCCGAGCATCCCTATGCGCAGCTGGTCTCAGGCTTCCAGACGCTGGCCGACCTTGCCCCGGCGCAAGGACCGACACGCCCCGAATTTAGCCGCGAGGAACTGATCCGGCGGCAAACGGCGGCAGGTCAGACGCTGGAAGACATGGAAATGCTGCTGGCGCCGATGGTCGAGGATGCCAAGGAAGCGATCGGAT
The DNA here is from genome assembly GCA_041740435.1 of Parasphingorhabdus sp. Taxonomy (GTDB): domain Bacteria; phylum Pseudomonadota; class Alphaproteobacteria; order Sphingomonadales; family Sphingomonadaceae; genus Parasphingorhabdus. Next base: position 2,467 of record JBGSLY010000361.1, on the reverse strand, counting down.
CGATGGGCGATGATGCCCCGCTGGCGGTGATCAGCCTGAAACCGCGCCAGATTTCCCATTTTTTCCGCCAGAATTTCAGCCAGGTCACCAACCCGCCGATTGACAGCTTGCGCGAACGCTATGTGATGAGCCTGCGCACCCGTTTTTCCAACTTCGCCAACATATTGGAGCAGGACAGCCAGAACGAAACGGTGCTGGTGCTGGAAAGCCCGGTGCTGACCTGTGAGGAATGGGTGCGGCTGAAGGGGCATTTTGCCGGTTCGGTGGCCGAAATTGACTGCACCATGCCGGTGATAGACGATGCAGAGCATGGCGCGTTGGCGCTGCGCAACGAAATCGCCCGTATTCGTTCCGACGCAGAAAAGGCAATCCGTGAAGGCAAGACGGAAATCTTCCTGACCGACGAAAATGTCGGCCCCGACCGGATGGCAATCTCGATGATCATCGCGGCGGCGGCCATTCACACCCATTTGGTCCGCACCGGCCTGCGCAGTTACAGTTCGATCAATGTCCGGTCGGCTGAATGTCTCGACACCCACGGTTTTGCGGTGCTGATCGGGGTGGGGGCGACCACGGTCAACGCTTATCTGGCCGAAGCGGCCATCGCCGACCGGCACAAACGCGGCCTGTTCGGTGATCTGACCGTGGATCAATGCATTGCCCGCTACAAAACGGCGGTCGATGAGGGCCTGCTCAAGATCATGTCGAAAATGGGCATCGCGGTTATTTCCAGCTATCGCGGCGGCTATAACTTCGAAGCCATTGGTCTGTCGCGCGCGCTGGTCAACGATCTGTTTCCCGGCATGCCGACCAAGATTTCCGGCGAAGGCTATGCCTCGCTATTCGTCAACGCCAAGGAAAAGCACGAGAACGCCTTTACCCCCGCTGTGGTACGTTTGCCGGTTGGCGGCTTTTACAAGCAGCGCAACGGCGGTGAGGCGCATGCCTATTCGGCGCATCTGATGCACCTTCTACAAAGCGCGGTCGCGCATGACAGCTACTCGACTTATCTCCAGTTTTCGCAAGGCGTGCGGGAAATGGACCCGATATCTTTGCGCGACCTGATGGAGTTTAACTTTGCCACGGTGCCCGCGCCGATTGACGAAGTTGAAGCGACGACCGAAATCCGCAAGCGGTTCGTAACCCCCGGCATGTCGCTGGGAGCTCTCTCGCCGGAAGCACATGAAACGCTTGCGATTGCGATGAACCGGATCGGGGCCAAGGCGGTGTCGGGCGAGGGCGGGGAGGACAGCAACCGCTTCCAGCCCTATGCCAATGGCGACAATGCCAACAGCGCGATCAAGCAGATTGCTTCGGGCCGGTTCGGGGTTACCGCCGAATATCTCGGCGCGTGCGAAGAGGTCGAGATCAAGGTCGCCCAAGGCGCTAAGCCGGGTGAGGGCGGTCAGCTACCCGGTTTCAAGGTCACCGAAATGATTGCCCGGCTACGCCACTCCACCCCCGGCGTCACCCTGATCAGCCCGCCGCCGCACCACGATATCTATTCGATCGAGGATCTGGCGCAGCTCATTTATGACCTGAAACAGATCAACCCGCGCGCGCGGGTGTGTGTGAAGCTGGTATCCTCGGCAGGGATCGGCACGATTGCTGCGGGCGTCGCCAAGGCGCATGCCGATGTGATTCTTGTTGCTGGCAACAATGGCGGCACCGGGGCGAGCCCGCAAACCAGCATCAAATTCGCTGGCACCCCATGGGAAATGGGCCTGTCCGAAGCCAATCAAGTGATGACGCTCAACGGCCTGCGCCACCGGGTCAAGCTGCGCACCGATGGCGGGCTGAAAACCGGGCGGGATATCGTCATCGCCGCGATTTTGGGCGCGGAGGAGTTTGGCATCGGCACGCTCAGTCTGGTCGCGATGGGCTGCATCATGGTCCGCCAATGCCATAGCAACACCTGTCCGGTTGGTGTGTGTGTGCAGGACGAAAGGCTGCGCGCCAAATTCACGGGAACCCCGGAAAAGGTCATCAACCTGATGACCTATATTGCCGAGGAAGTGCGCGAAATTCTGGCGCGGCTCGGCTATCGCTCGCTCGACGAGATTATCGGCCGCACCGAATTGCTGCGTCAGGTCAGCCGGGGGGCGGAGCATCTCGATGACCTCGACCTCAACCCGATCTTGGCCAAGGTCGATGCGCCGGACAGCGCGCGGCGCTTCAACCTGCCGACGCACCGCAACCCGGTCCCCGATAGTCTGGACGCACAGATGATTGCGGATGCTCAGCCGGTGTTTGAGCGGCGCGAAAAGATGCAGCTCACCTATACCGTGCGCAACACCCACCGGGCGGTCGGCACGCGGCTATCGGCGGAAATCACGCAGCGCTTCGGGATGAAGGCGCTCAACCCCGGCCATGTCCATGTCCGGCTGCGCGGCAGTGCGGGGCAATCTCTGGGGGCATTCCTCTGTCAGGGAATTACGCTGGAGGTATTCGGCGATGCCAATGACTA
>JBGSLY010000360.1:0-3550 GCA_041740435.1 Parasphingorhabdus sp. | reverse complement strand
GGTGTATCTGGAGGAAATCCGGAACGCAGGATTGTATGACGCGATCTGGCAGGCGTTTGCCGTGCTGCTGCCTGTCCGCACCGTCGGCGTGATGGGCGACCACCGCACCTATGACAGCGTCTGCGCCCTACGCGCTGTCACTTCCACCGACGGCATGACCGCCGACATCTACCCCTTTGACGCCGCGTTCTTAAGCCGTGTCGCGACGCGGATCATCAACGAGGTCAAGGGTATCAACCGGGTGGTTTATGACTATACCAGCAAGCCGCCGGGGACGATTGAGTGGGAGTGAAACCAAACATATACAGCATCGCCAACTGGCGGCTGCATGTGGTATAGGTTCTCTAACTGCTTGGATCCTGTTTGTTGCACCGATAGCAATGTGCGAGCTCTGGGATAACGGATTTTCGGATGAAAGCTGGCATAAAGCGTGCGGGATTGTGCTTTTATTGGGTACATTTGGTATTCCCATAGCCTTGTTTTTTGGGTTTTTGATCGGATTTCCCTTTATTAAGATTGCAATCCGACAAGGTAAGAGCAGCTATGGCAACGCAATCTTGTTCGGCGCGGCAACTGGCTTTGCCATCGGATTGCTTATACTTATGATTAATATCATCTATGGGCTTGGTGATTATTTCGACCCCTCGACGCGGGGAAGCTATGGTGATGGTGACGGGCCGCTTTGGAACAATGGTTTACCAACAATGCGCGGATGGCTCAACGAAGGAAGAATTTTGGTTCAATACTCCCTTTCTGGTGCACTTGCTGGGGTATCGGTAAGATGGTCGCTGGGACCTGCGTCAAACACTAGCGTTGATCAAATCACTGCCAATTGAATTGATTTTCACTGCTCCTTACGCTATGTAAGGCGCTAGCTAAAGGAGCGACGCCGATGCCGACCATCACCATGACCAGCAAGGGCCAGATTACCCTTCCCGCCGAAACGCGGGCGAAGCTGAAGCTGGTCAAGGGTGCGCAAATGGATGTCGAAGAGACGGCGGATGGCAAGGTTATTTTGACGCCCCGCTCCAAACAAACCGGAGACATTCGGCAGCTAAAGGGCATACTAAAATACGATGGCCCGCCGGTTTCGATAGAGCAGATGAACGATGCCATCGGGCGGGCGGTTGTGGAAAGTTACAAGCGTTCGCTATCGTGATTGCTGTCGATACCAACATTCTGGTGCGCTATTTGGTGCAAGACGATCCGGCACAGGGCAAAATCGCGGCGCGGTTTCTTGAGGATAAATTGACTGCAGATGCACCAGGGTTTGTATCGACCGTTGCCGTGCTTGAGCTCAATTGGGTGCTCCGCGCGCAATTCGAACTTTCTCCGCAAGTTGTATCGGACACGCTGTTAGCGTTGATGAAAACGCCGAATCTTGTGTTTGAGCAAAGAGCCGCTTTGGAAAAGGCGCTGGTATCTGACCATGGCGACATCGCCGACAATATCTTGCATGAAACTGCCCAAGCCCAAGGTTGCACCAAAACCGTGACAATGGACAAGAAATTCGCGCGAAAGCAGGGCGTTGAGCTTCTGCTTTAATGGCTGCCGACAATGTGGCCGCAAAAAATCCGATCAAAAAATCACCCGCCCACAAACCGCATCGCCACATCGCATCGCGCATATCTTGACCCATAGTGTGCCATGATGTCCGCATCATGGGCAAAGCCCAGCTTTTCATAGAGGTGGATGGCGGCGGCGCATTTGTGGTTGGTGAGCAGGTAAAGGGTGTCGGCGTCCATCGCCTTGGCGCGCTCGATAATGGCGCTGAGCAGAAACTCTCCGGCCTTGAGTCCGCGCGCCGCCTCTCGCACGCCCATTTTGGTGAGTTCAAAGCTTTTATGACCGGTTTTTTGCAGGGCGCAGGTGCCTACCACGCCCAGGCCGGGCGCTTCGACAAACAGGATAGTGCCGCCCGGATCGATGATCTTTGTCCGCGGGTTTTCCAAAACCTCCCGGTCGGTATCTTCCAACGCAAACATCGCCGATATCCATTCGACGTTGATGTCGTGAAAGTCGCGCGCCAAATCCGGGGAAAATTCGCGGAGAACAAGACCTTTGGGCTGGGCCTTTGCCGCACGATCGGCGATTGACTGCTGGTCAAGGGCGGCTTCGATGGCCGCAATTTGGGACATAAACGGTCCGTTGAGGCCAGTTATCAATTCCTCCGCCGCCATCCCGATGCGCGGCCATAATTCGGTAGCCGCCAATTGCGCTGCCGCATGGCCAGCTTCGGTTAGCGCGACCAACCGGGTGCGTTGATCGGCGGTGGGGGCATTGGCAACGATGCCCATTTTTTTAAGCTGGCCGATGCTGCGGGTGATCCCCGGTTGGCTGATGCCTATTGACTCGGCCAGTTGCCCGATAGTCATCGCACCGCCGCGAAGCGCCGCCAGAACCGCCATGTGTCCGGGTTGCAGCGGCAAACCGGCTTCTGCAATCGATGCCATCGCGCCGGTTTGCAACCTTTCGGCCAGCCGCCGTAACCTGCTGCCCAGAAAGGCGGGTCCCATATCAGCAATTACATCACGCATCAATCTCACCATAACTTGTTATATAACATGATATATAAATTGAATGCGCGGTCAAGCGACAAATGCTATCCGCAGATTGGCTATTTGACGCGGGCCTATGCGCGGCTATGCGATAGGAACAATTACGAGAGGAGTGTGGATCATGACATGGTCGAACTGGTCGGGGAGTGTGACCGCCAACGCACAGGTCAAACGTCCCGGCAGCATTGACGATCTCGCGGCTTTGGTGCGCGGCGCGGCCAATGTCCGGGCCGTTGGGGCAGGGCATTCGTTCATGCCGCTCTGTTCCTCCGACAGTTTGATCGTCAGTCTGGAAGATTTGCCGGGCGAGATTGTGGTTAGCGCCGACCGGAAAACCGCCCGCGTTTCCGCCGGGCGCAGCATCCGGCAGTTGACGGCGGAGCTGTTCGATCTGGGACTGTCGGTTGCCAATCAGGGGGATGTCAATCCGCAGAGCATAGCAGGATCAATAGCGACCGGTACGCATGGCACCGGACGCGACATTGGCAGCCTGTCGACCATGGCGCGCGGGTTCCGCTTGATGGGCCCCGCTGGCGAGTCTCGGTGGTGCGACGCGGAGACCTTGCCGGACCTTTTTCAAGCACAGCGCCTGTCGCTTGGCCTATTCGGGATTGCGACCGAGGTTGAAATCGATGTCGTGCCTGCCTTTTATTTGGCGGAGAAAATCACAAAAATGTCGCTCGCGGAAGCGCAGGAGCGTTTTTCCGAACTGGAAGACGCGCACCGGCACGTGGAGTTTTTCCTTTTCCCGCACAGCGATGCGGTGATCCTCAAAACCCTCTCGCTCACCGATCCGTGCGAGGCGCCGCGATCAACAACCGATATGGAGGAGGCAAACTTTCGCCGGGTGCTAAACCTTGGTGCTGCCATACCTTTCCTTGTCCCCGCCCTGCAAAAGCTGATGATGCGCGGGAAATTTGACGGACGGCGGCGGGGGCCAGCCTATGCCATTTATCCTTCCGACCGGACAATCCGCTTCGAGGAAATGGAAT
>JBGSLY010000359.1:0-3452 GCA_041740435.1 Parasphingorhabdus sp. | reverse complement strand
TCTCCACAGCATGGAGCGAAAGCAGCTGCAGTGTCCAGCTCAATAGCAGCAGCCAGAAGGTCAGCAACAGCAGACAGTGTGTCAGCAGAATCGAAAAATTGTCGACCATGAAGATTCCGGTTCCCGCAAAAAATAGCCAATGGCCTTGCCGGTTCGGTACAGGAATTGGGTTGACGGGACGTTAAACCTTTTCGGTCATATCGCTGGCTATGACCAGAGTATTGCATATCCTTGATCACAGCCTGCCGCTGCACAGCGGCTATTGTTTCCGCACCCGTGCGATTCTGAAGGCGCAGATCGCGGCGGGATTGCAAGTGGCGGCGGTAACCGGCGTTCGGCAAGACCAGAGTGGATATCAGGCGACCGCGCCGCTGGAACGGTTCGACGATCTCGATTTTTATCGGACATTGACCGATGTCGGCGGTCCTTCCCCGCTACGCGAAATGCGCGAAGTGTCGGTGCTGGCTGACCGGATTGTTGATGTGTGCCGCACTTGGCGTCCCGATATTCTGCATGCCCATTCGCCGGCGTTGAACGGCCTTGCCGCGCTTAAAGCGGCGCGGCGCCTTGGCCTTCCGCTCGTCTATGAAATCCGCGCCTTTTGGGAAGATGCGGCGGTCGGCAATGGAACAGGCCGGGAGGGCAGTGCAAAATATTGGCTGACCCGGCAATTGGAAAACCATGTCGTGGCCGCGTCCGATGCGGTCGTTGTAATTTGCGAGGGGCTGAAAGATGACTTGGTCACACGCGGCGTATCGCCCGATAAAATCTTGCTATCGCCCAACGGCGTCGATCTCCAGATGTTCGGGCAACCTCCGGCATATGACAATGTGCTGGGCGAGAGTTTAAATCTCACCGGAAAAACCGTGCTCGGCTTCATCGGGAGCTTTTACGATTATGAAGGTCTCGATACTTTGGTCGCCGCGATGCAGATTTTGCACAGCCGCAATCCCGACATCCGCCTGTTGCTGGTCGGGGGTGGGCCGGTAGAGGCGCAGGTCCGGCAGCAGATTTCTGATGCCGGGCTGAACGGCGTGGTGCAAATGACCGGGCGGGTACCGCATGATCAGGTCGAACGATACTATAGCCTGATGGACATCATGGTCTATCCGCGAAAAGCGATGCGGTTGACCGAACTTGTTACGCCGCTGAAGCCGCTGGAAGCCATGGCGCAGGGCAAGATCAATGCCGCGTCATCTGTTGGCGGGCATCGCGAGTTAATTGCCGACAATCAAACCGGTTTTCTGTTTGCGCCAGATGATCCCAATGCGCTGGCCCGCTCGGTCGAAATGGCCATTGCTCGCCGGGAAGACTGGCCGAAAATTCGTCAAACGGCGCGGCAGTTTGTAGAAACCGAACGCAACTGGGCCGCCAACATATTGCGTTATCTTCCTATTTACCAAGTTTTGATAACACAGGGAATATCAAGGCAAGCAGCCTGAAGCCCAGGAGCAGATTTTGGATCAGTTTGAAGAAAAGCTTCTAGCGTACAAGCAACCAGCGATAGCCGTCGCTGGCGGGATTGGCTGCGCTATTGTTATGGCTACCCTGCCCCATGTCTATTTTGAATCGCTGGTTGGCCTAACTGGACTTTCGGCCATTCTGCCGGCCGCCGCCCCGCCACTGGGGGGGACAGCCCGGGCACTGATCACGATTTCCGCCGGACTTGCAACATCGGTGGTTGCCTTTGCCTTTCTGTCGCACAAATCAGGACAGGGATTTTTGACCAGTGTAAAGTCATTGGTCCCGCAACGCGCCCAAAAAGGTCAGCAACCTGCGCAAAAGCGCGACCGGAAGAAGGGATTTCCGGTCCCGAAAATATCCATTCCGCGTTTTTCAGATGCTGATGACATCGCGGATGGCGCTGACGACATCCGCTCGCTGGAGGACTTGCCGAAATTGCGCGTCGCTGACAGCCACCCGGATGCGCCCCCGCGCAAACCCATTTCCGCCCATGCCGATCTGGGTGATCCCATGGGTCCAGTTGACGATAACGCATATACGGCGAGTTTTAACCTGCCCGACCCGGTTGTTGCGGAGCAGGATACCGATAACTCCTATTCCGCGGCGGATCATCGCTCCACAGATTATAATGAGGATAGCGGAATGCCATCGCCTTTGCCCCGGCATAGTCATGAACACAGCGCTCCAAGTTCGGCCCCTATGCCGCTGACCGTTATGGGTGCTGCCTTCAGGTCCGATATTGCGCCCGCTCCGCATCGGGAGGAAAATCTGTCCGCTGCACACTATATGCCACAACATATGCCGCAAGCGGCACCGGCACTGCATAGCATTGATTTTACCAACGGCGACTTGTCGAATGTCGAGCGAATTGAAGACCCAGCACCTGCTCCCGCCTATCCGCCGCGCAACCGGATTGTGTCGGTCGATCAATATGCCGAAATCGAAGGCGCACCGATGCGCGCGGATGCCCGTCCGGATGTTAGCAACGAACCCCAACAAGAGCGGCGCGCTATGCCCCGCGGATTGGATATGGACGATCCGCTTGGCCTCAAAGCCTCGCGCGAACTAGCAGGACGCCCAGAACCCGCCGGCATTACGCAGCCGCTGTCGATTGATGAGCTGCTTGCAAAACGCAACTCACCCGCCACCTATCTCAATCCGACGGAGCGGGAAGAACTCGCCAAACGTCAGGCGAAGGCAGAAGAACTGATTGCGCGTTTGTCGACCAAGCCGGCAGAAGCAAATGCAATGCCCGCTGAAGTCTCACTGAACGATATTTCGCGCGATGCGCCGATGCGTGATTTTGCCGGGCCAGACTCGCTTGAGTCCGAGGTCAGCATGGAAAACGCGCCATCCGTTGCTGATGCGCATCCGGATGTAGAGAGCTATGATTTATCGGCTTGGATGCGAAAAGACGAACCTATTCCCGCGCCGGAACCGGAACATTTCGGTCTCCAGACATCCGAAGAGCCGCCCCATGTTTCGCAGCCTGTTTCTGTTGCAGAGGAGCCCGTGGCAGCGGAAACCGCAGTGCCAAGTGCCATTGAAGATGCAGATCACAACACGCCTGCTAAAGACGATAGCCTGTCGCCTGCACCCAAAAAGGCTGATCTCACCATATTGTCGGTGACCCAATTGATTGACCGCTTGGCCGAACGTTTGAATCGTTTGGACGAACTGGCGATCGTGGCCGCCAAGGCGACGGCAACCCAAGCTGCGCCGATGGAACAGCAACCAGTCGCTGTAGAACAGATTGTCAATGCCGCGCCGACGCTGCGTTCGGTCGAGACCTGGCCAACACCGGCAGCATCGCCAGCAGCAGCGGAACCATCGGCGAAAATGGATGATGCCTTGCGCCGCGCGCTAGGCACGCTGGACCGGATGGCCGCACGCGGCGGACGTTAAATCGCCGTCCGTAAGGCCGGGTCCAGGATCAGTAACGCCTCTATGTTGAGACAAGCCCGGTTGGGATGAACCAGATCGGTGCG
>JBGSLY010000358.1:0-5077 GCA_041740435.1 Parasphingorhabdus sp. | reverse complement strand
CGCATCGGCGGCAATGGCCCGATTCCGGTCGATTGCCGGATTGTTTCGGCCACGCACCGCAACCTGGATACCGCAATTGACGAAGGGCGTTTCCGTGAGGATTTATTCTATCGTCTGTCGGTCTTTCCAATCGACATCCCGCCGCTATGTGATCGGCGTGAAGACATTGAACCGCTGATCCGCCACTTCCTTCGCTTGCAGGGGGAAAATGGTTTGCGGGTGGTGTTTTCGGCGGCGGCCATGCGGGTTTTGACCGACTATGACTGGCCGGGTAACGCGCGGGAATTGCGCAATATTGTCGAGCGCGCCTGTGTGTTGTTCGGTGAGATGGAAATTTCTGCCGAGCAAGTTTCTGCGCTGTTCCGGAGGCGCGGTTCAACCGCAGCCAGCACCATAGCCGAAGCCCTCCCCAGCAGCTTTCCGGGAAGAACCGGCAGCGCGGCTGCTGCCGGAACGCTAATTCCGCCCGACGGTTTTGATCTGCGGCGCTATTTGATGGATCAGGAACGGCGCTATATGCTGAGCGCGCTCAAGATTGCCGGAGGCGTGGTGGCAGATGCCGCCGAATTGGTCCAGCTTCGCCGGACCACGTTTGTTGAAAAGATGAAACGCCACCGGATCGAACGCACCACGGTGTTTTCGGAAGCAATGGAAGGCTAGGTACTGCCCCCCTCCTCCGGGGAGGAGAGGGGCCAATTCGTTAGAATCAGGCGGCCACTTTTTCTTTCTTGACCGTAATCACCTGTGCGTAGGTGAATTCTTTCAGGCCCTCGATACCATATTCCGCGCCAAAGCCGGATTGCTTGTGGCCACCGAACGGGGTGAAGGGGGACAGGTGGAGATATTCATTGACCCAGACGGTGCCGGTCTCCAATTGCTCGGCGACCCGCACACCTTCATCGGGATTGCCGGTCCACACCGCGCCGGCCAAGCCATATTCGCTGGCATTGGCCCGGGCGATGGCTTCGTCGGTGGTGGAAAATTTCATCAGCGGCATGACCGGACCGAATTGTTCCTCGGCAACGATCCGCGCGTCTTCGGGCGGGTTGTCGAGAATGGTGATCGGCACGTAATAACCTGGAACGCTAGGGTCATGATCGCCGCCAACCAGGAACTTATATCCATTGTCCTTGGCGTCCTGAATCAGCTCCAGCACCCGTTCGTACTGCTTCTTGTTCTGGATCGGGCCAACACCGGTGCCCTGTTCGCTGCCGTCGCCAACGACAACGGTTTTGGCATATTCGGCAATGGCACCGGACAGTTCGTCATAAATATCCTCGTGGATATAAATGCGCTTGGCGGCGACACAGATTTGTCCGGCATTGGTGAAGCTGGACCAGAACAATTGTTCGGCAACCTTTTTGACGTCGGCATCGGGCAGAACGATGGAGGCATCGTTGCCGCCGAGTTCCAGCGTGATGCGTTTCAGGTCCTTGGATGCACCCTCCATGATCCGCTTGCCGGTCGCGGTTGATCCGGTAAAGGTGATCTTATCGATATCGGGATGCGCGGTAATCATCGGTCCCAGATCATCTTCGCCGGTGATGATGTTAACGACGCCAGCGGGGACCTTGTCAGCGATCAGCTCCGCCAGCCGCAGCGTGGTTAGCGGAGTAAAGGGTGAGGGTTTCAGCACGATGGTGCAGCCGGAGAGCAGGGCAGGCGCGATTTTCTGCACCGCCATCATCACCGGGAAATTCCACGGCACGATGCCGCCGACCACGCCAACCGGAACCCGGCGGGTACGCGACAAGCGGTCTTCGCTGTCTTCGTTGATGACGTCAGGCAGTTCCAGCGTCGCTTGCGATCCCGCCATATAGGCGGCACCCATGATTTCGCCTTGGGCCTGCGCGTGCGGTTTGCCCTGTTCGGCGGTCAGCAGACGGAACAATTCGTCCATGTTTTCCTGAATAGTTGCCGCAATGGCCTGCACCACGGCGCGGCGTTCTTCGATCGGCTTTTTGGACCAGGTTTTGAATGCGGCGCGGGCGGCGGTGACCGCCTGATCGAGTTCGGTCTGACCGCAGCAGGGCACTTGGCCGATGACCTGCTCGTTGGCGGGATTGACCACGTCGAGCACCTTTGCGGTGCTGATCATCTGGCCGTTGATAAGATTCTTATATTGGACTGTCATGAGGTTTCCTTTCAGGGGTCGAGATAAAACATTCCGGAGGCCGTTCAACTGGCCTTTATAGTGAGAGGCAGGGTTTTCAGACCGCCGACAAAGGTGGAGTTGGCGCGCTTGGGTTCACCGGCAAGGGCAATCGCGTCCAACCGGTCCAAAAGTTCGTCGAACAATATCCGCATCTCCATCCGTGCAAGATGCAGACCCAGACATTGGTGCGCGCCGGCACCAAAGGCAAGGTGGCGGTTCGGGCTGCGCGCAGCGTCAAATTTGCGCGGCTCTGGAAACTGTGCCGGGTCGTGATTGGCGGCGACATAGTTGATCATCATCCAGTCGCCCTTGGCAATTTTCTGTCCGCCCACCTCGGTATCTTCTGCCGCGGTGCGCATGAAATTCTGCACCGGACTGGTCCAGCGAATCGCTTCCTCGACAATCCCGGGCAGCAAGGAACGGTCGGCCTTGACCTTGGCAAACTGCTCCGGATCGCGGGCCAGTGCCAGCATCGCCCCGGCGGTCGAGGCGGATGTTGTGTCGTGCCCTGCGCTGGCGACGATAATATAATATCCCGCCATGTCGCGCTCATTGAGATATTCCCCATCGACCTTGGCATTGGCGATGATACTGGCCACATCCTCGGTCGGTCTCGCGCGTTTTTCTTCGGTCAGCTTGGCAAAATAGGCCTCGAAATCCTTGACCGCGCCCACCACGATCTGGGTGATGATTTCCGGTGAGAGGTCGGCCATGCCGGATTGGTTGAGATCCTCATCCTGCCCGCCAAACATCTGCTGGGTCAGCATCAGCATCCGGGCTTCGTCTTCCTCTGGCACACCCAAAATCTGCATCACGACGTGCAGCGGGTAAGGAGCGGATACCAGTTTGACAAAATCGACTTCGGGACCGGCGGCAATCAACCGGTCCACCGTCGCTTTGGCCAGCGCCGCGATATCGGCCTCAATTCGCGCAAGGCTTTTCGGCATGAACCATTCCTGGGTCAGCTTGCGGTATTTCATGTGCACCGGCGCGTCGAACACCACCAAAGACTCGACCAGATTATGGCTGCCGCCGGTGATCGCTTTGGCCAATTCCTCGCCGCTTTTCAGGGTAAAGACCACCGGCTTGGGGTTGGAGAGAAACAGCGCGTTGTTTTTGCTGACCATCATCGCATCGTCATAGCGCGTGATCAGCCAGAAGGGATCAAACGCACCATCCTCCGCCACTATTTTCGCAACCGGCATATTGTCCCGCAGCCAGTCAAATGTGTCGAGCAGCGGGTCCCATGCGCCATAGGCCTTGGGATCAATTACCGCCGCCGCGATGTCGGCGGGGGCGATGCTGCTTTTCGTTTCGGCAACTGCTGCGGTCATATCATACTCCTGAAACTGAAGCCGAAGGTTCGGCGCTTTCGCTATTTCCGGCGAACAGCGGGTGGAAATGGACAATTGCTCCCGGCTCGCTCGCCGCCAAGCCCAGTATCTGGAAAAATTCCGCCGGTTCGCCTGCCGGGGCCAGATCGGGGCGCAGCACGAACCCAAATTTGCTATACAATGCGGGATTGCCGATCAGGATACAGCCCGCTGCACAGCGGTCACGCAGCAATTCCAATCCGGTTTCAATCAACCGGCGACCGATCCCCTCTTGCTGCTGCTCTGGCGCGGTGGATACGGGGCCGAGTGCATACCAGCCACCAGCTCCATTTTCGGGAAAAGCCCGAGAAAAGGCGATATGGCCGACAATTTGCCCTGCATCCTGCGCCACCAAGGATATTTCCAGCGCAGCGTTTGCCCTTAGCGCGTCGACTAGATCCTGCTCATCCCCGCCCGCATAAGGCATCGGCGCAAACGCCCGTTTCGTCAGGTCGTAAATCGCCCGATGGTCGTGCGCGGTTTCGCTGCGAATCAGGATGCCGGAGCCTGTGAACATCAACCGCTGTGCACAATCCCGCCGCCGGTCTTGCCCCAATATTCGTCGCGGAGCAGGCGTTTGTAGAGCTTGCCGGTCGGATGGCGGGGCAATTCTTCGCGAAAATCGATCTGGCGCGGGATTTTGACCCCTGACAGCTCCTCCCGCAAGAACGCCGTGAGTTCAGCAACAAAATCGTCATTGGCATCGGCCATATCGAGCGGCTGGACCACTGCCACCACGCGTTCGCCCATTTCCGGGTCGGGCGCGCCAACCACCGCCGCGTCGGCAACCTTGGGATGGGTGATCAACCGGTTTTCAATCTCCTGCGGATAGATATTGACCCCGCCTGAAATGATCATGAAACTCTTGCGATCGGTAAGATAGAGAAAGCCATCCGCGTCGATCTTTCCCACATCGCCCAAGGACGTCCAGCCGTGTTTATTGGCCGCGCCAGCGGTTTTTTCCGGATCGTTGTGATAGCTGAACGGCGCGCCGTCAGAGAAATAAATCTGGCCTTCCTCGCCGACCGGCACCTCGTCGCCGTCTTCATTACAAATACGCACTTGACCGATGACGGCGGTGCCGACCGAGCCTTTGTGCGCCAGCCAGTTTTCCGAATTGATCAGGGTAAAGCCGTTGCCTTCAGACCCGGCATAATATTCATGGATGATCGGACCCCACCATGAAATCATCGCTTCCTTGACCGGGATCGGACACGGTGCGGCGGCGTGGACCGCGGAAGTGAGCGAGGATAGGTCATATTTTGTCCGAACCTCTTCGGGTAGCTTCAGCATTCGGACAAAATGGGTTGGTACCCATTGGCTGACAGTAATCTTATGCTGCTCAATCAACTGCAACGCCCGCTCGGGATCGAATTTTTCCATCACCACCACCGTGCCGCCCAACCTGTGGACCGACATGCACCAGCGTAATGGAGCAGCGTGATAGAGCGGCGCGGGTGACAGATAAATACAACCAGGCGTAAAGCCAAAAGCCATGGAAGCCAGACCCGCCAGCCCGCCGCCAGCGGCAAGCCCTTCTTCGGCAGGC
>JBGSLY010000357.1:0-3390 GCA_041740435.1 Parasphingorhabdus sp. | reverse complement strand
TATCATTTTTGCCAGCCGTTGCAAATTTGTCGCACAGGAGGGTATCGTAAGGTCAGGCAAAAAAAGGGCCGGTCAATTGCTTGACCGGCCGTGAGAAGGATGTGTTCACAGGAGGAACATGGTCTGGTGCCGGAGAAATTTTTTGGGAGGGAGAGGACTTCCCCGGCACCAAGCTGGGTTTATGTTTTTGTTTTGAAACTTAGTTATAGGCGCGCTCCCCGTGCTCGCCGAGGTCAAGGCCTTCATACTCGACCTCTTCGCTGACGCGCAGGCCAGTGACTGCCTTGGCGATGAAGATGGCAACCGCAGTCCCGATGGCGGCGATGGCGATGGTGGTGATGACTGCCAGAGCCTGTGTCACCAATTGGGCGCCCATCACATAATCGTCACCGCCGGGTCCGCCGAGACCGGGAGCAAAGACCACCGCTGTGCCGAGCGCGCCGACGATCCCGCCAATGCCGTGGATACCAAAGGCATCCAGCGCGTCATCATATCCCATTTTCGGCTTGATCACGCTGACAAAGTAGAAGCAGATCATCGAGGCAAGGGCGCCGAGCAAGATAGCGCCGAACGGTCCACTGTTGCCCGCCGCCGGGGTCACCGCAACCAGACCGGCGATGATACCCGAGCAGAAGCCCAGAGCCGAACCTTTGTGTCCGCTCACCCGCTCCATCAGCATCCAGACCAGACCGGCGGCTGCGGTGGCGACAAAGGTGTTGATCATTGCAAGGCCGGCTGAACCATTGGCTTCCAGCGCCGAGCCAGCGTTAAAGCCGAACCAGCCCACCCAGAGCAAACCGGTGCCAATCATGGTCATCGTCATCGAGTGCGGCGGCATCGCTTCGGTTGGATAGCCCTTACGCTTGCCAAGGATGAGCGCAGCAACCAGCGCTGAGATACCGGCGTTGATATGGACCACGGTACCACCGGCAAAGTCGAGCGCACCCATCACGAAGAACAATCCACGCGCTTCCCACACCATATGGGCGACCGGGAAATATACGATGGTCAGCCACACGGCGACAAAAACCATGACCGCGGAAAACTTCATCCGCTCGACCGTCGCACCCAGTACCAGCGCAGCGGTAATGGCGGCAAAAGTCATCTGGAAGCTGATAAAGACATATTCGCTGATGACTTCATCGGTGAAGGTGGCGGCTGTGGAGTCAGCAGTAACACCAGCGAGGAAGAATTTGCCCCAACTGATATACTCATTGCCCTCTGGACCAAAGGCAAGGCCATAACCGTACATGACCCAGATCAACATCGCCAAAGCAGCCGCGGCGCCGATCTGTGTCATCGTCGACAACATATTCTTCGACCGCGTCAGACCGCCGTAAAACAGCGCTAGTCCGGGGAGGATCATCAGCAGCACCAATATGGTGGCGGTCATCATCCATGCGTTATTGCCGGGATTGGCGACCGGTGCAGCCGCTTCTGCGGCTTCGGCAACTTCCTGTGCAAAGGCCGCGACCGGCACCAGCATCGAAGCTGCTGCTACACCCGCGCCTTTCACAATATTTTTCAGTTTTATCATTGTGCTTTCCCTGTTCTTAAACGGCGATATCGCCGGTTTCGGCGGTGCGGATGCGCATGGCGTCATCCAGTCCGAGCGTGAAAATCTTGCCATCGCCTATAGCGCCGGTTCCGGCGGCAAGCTGAATGGCTTCGACGACTTGTGCGGCAATGTCCGAAGAGCATGCGACCTCAACCTTGATCTTGGGCACCATATTGGTGTTGTATTCGGCCCCGCGATACACTTCGGTCTGCCCCTTTTGCCGGCCAAACCCCTTGACCTCGGTCACCGTCATCCCGGACACGCCGATGGCGGTAAGCGCCTCGCGAACGTCGTCCAGTTTGAACGGTTTGATTATGGCAATGATATATTTCATCTGACCCCCTGTTTTGTTGCGCACGCAAAGGTGCATGAGGGTATCAGCAAGAGCTGTGCCAATTTGCTAATGAGAGATTAACGCCAGAGTCAGGAATTCTGCCACGCAGGAATGCCTAAAAAAACAGCATCACGTGAATCATGCACATAATTTAAGCATCGCCGACGTGATCGGCCAGCATCTTCGGGATAATTGCCAGCGTTTCGGCCCGACCAATGGCGATCAGTTCCTCGCCGCGGGTGAAATTCTGCATATCGACGTGTCCGACCGGCGGCGACAGCGCATAATCGGGTGGATCGATCTGCAAAGAATAGCGGCCCAGATTGCGCAGCGACAAGCCGATATAGGTGCGGATCACCGCCAGGCTATTGGGGTCCTTGCCGTCTTCGCGGTGCAGGCCAGCCATGACCGCACGGCTCAGGAAATCATCCTGCAGATTGACCGACAGGACCGGCAAGCCGGGGGCGAGTTCACGTGCAGCGCGCACTGGCACTGGCATCGCCGCCCCGCCATCGGCGAGCAGCATGCCGTCCAACTCGACAGGCTTGAACAGGCCCGGCAGCGACATGGAGGCGCGCACGGCGGGGATGATCAACCCCGATTTCAGCACAACGGTATCTCCGGTCCGAAGGCAGGCGGCAACGGCAGCAATCGGGATTGGCAGATCCTCAAACGACAGTCCGCCGAAATGCGTCTGCAGTTGTTTCTCGATTCCGCGCGCGCCCATCACCGCGCCGCGTTTGAAATGCGGGTCGAGATAGCGCAGCACCGAACGGAAATTGGTGCCCAGCGCCAGTTCCTCCAGATGATGTAGCCGGTCGCTGGCGTAACTCGCCGCCGCAATCGCGCCAATCGACGTTCCAGCAATCGCGCCAATTTCGATGCCCGATTCCTGAAGGGCACGCAGCACCCCGATATGGGTCCAGCCCAAACCCGCTCCGCCACCCAGCGCCAGTGCAATTTTCATGTTTTGGCTCTCACAGAGAAACATCTTCCGCCAATACCGCTCGCGCGGCGGACAGGTCTTCAGCCAGCACCATTACCCGTGCCGGGATCAAAAGGCCCGAGCTTTCGGCGATATTCATGCCTGCATCAAAACAAACCGCACCGATCTCGGCTGCTTCCAACCGCCCGCGGACGATTTCTGCCTCCATGGCCGATGTATAGCGGGCCAGCTCAACAAGACTCATTCCGTCCCCGCCAGATAACGGTCGGTGGGCCGGGTCGGCAGGCCGTCGATGCTGCGGGTCCGGCCGGCATTCAGTGCGACCCATGCCGCCGGGTCGGCCTGCGCATGGACTTTTTTCAGCGTCCCTCGTTCCTTGACCAATTCCATATGCGGCACGCCCCAGCCACAGCTGGTCTGGACAGAATCGATCCTGATATCGAAAATCTGCCGAGTTCCGGGCAGAATCGTGAAATGCGCGGCCAGTTCCGGCCAATCATTATCCTGCGGCAGAACTGGCCTGCCCCGCCCATAAATCCGCATGATCAGCGC
>JBGSLY010000356.1:0-3588 GCA_041740435.1 Parasphingorhabdus sp. | reverse complement strand
GGGGCTGCTGACCGGGGCAGTGGTCATTGAAACCGTGTTCGGCTTGCCGGGGCTGGGGCGCTATTTTGTCCAAGGCGCGCTCAACCGCGACTATCCGCTCGTCTTGGGCGTGGTGACGCTTTATGCGGCGCTGATTATCCTATTCAACCTGTTTGCCGATCTGATGTACAGCTGGCTCGATCCCCGGATGCGGGAGGAGCGGCGGTGACGCTTCGTTGGCCCTTGCTGGTCGTTGCCATCATCGTCGTATCGGCGCTGGTCATTCCGGCGCTGGTGCCATGGAGCTATGACCAGATTGACTGGGACCAGGTTCGTGCGCCGATACTATCGGGCGGGCACCTGCTCGGCACCGACGATATTGGTCGGGACCGGCTGGTGCGATTAGCGATGGGGACCCGGACAACGCTGATGGTCGCCTTTGCAGCCGCATTGGTGGCCTTGGTCGTCGGCACGATATGGGGCGCGGCCGCAGGCTGGATCGGAGGGCGGGTCGATGAAACAATGATGCGGATCGTCGATGCGCTATATGCCCTGCCCTTCATGTTCATCGTCATCCTGTTGATGGTGGTGTTCGGCCGCTCGATCCTGTTGGTGTTTATCGGCATCGGGCTGGTCGAGTGGCTGACCATGGCGCGGATCGTGCGGGGGCAGGTGATTGCGCTCAAGGCTCGCCCCTTCATCCTCGCCGCCGAAGCCGCCGGGGTTTCTGGGCCGCAGATCGTGCTGCGCCATGTGCTGCCCAATATTCTGGGTGTGGTGCTCGCCTATCTGATGCTGACCGTGCCGCAGGTGGTGATGGTCGAGAGTTTCCTCTCCTTTCTGGGCCTTGGTGTGCAGGAGCCGCAATCGTCGCTGGGCATATTGGTCAAGGAAGGGGCCGATGACATGGACATCGCGCCGATTGGCCTGTTGCTGCCCGGCGGCGTGCTGGTCTTGCTGCTGGTCTGTTTGACCATCGAGGGCGAGCGTCTGAGGGACCGATTTGCATGAGCGTCTATGCTCTCGATGGGGTGTCGGTAGCGATTGGCGGCAAAACGCTGGTCCATGATGTGTCGCTGTCGATTGCGGCGGGGGAGCGGGTGGCGCTGATCGGGGAAAGCGGATCGGGCAAGAGCCTGACCTGTCTTGCCCCTTTTGGCCTGACCCCGGCGGCGCTCAGTGGATCGGCGCGGCTGGATGGGGAGGAGTTGTTTGGTCTTGACCCAGCGGCCTTGCGGCTAAGGCGTGCGGAGAAAGTGGGCTTTGTTTTTCAGCAACCTTTGACAGCGCTGACCCCGCATCTGAGCGTAGGGCAGCAATTGACCGAGGCCGCGTGTCAGGCGGGTGGACCCCGCCCGGACCGCACGCAATTGGCGGCGATGCTGGAGCGTGTCGGTCTTTCCCGCGCCGCCCAGCAACTGGACCAGTTTCCGCATCGTTTGTCGGGCGGGGAGCGGCAACGGGTGATGATCGCCGCCGCGATTGCTCATGGTCCGCGCCTGCTGATTGCCGATGAACCGACCAGCGCGCTCGACGCCAGTCTGCGGCAGGAGATTATGGCACTGCTTGGCGCGCTGTGCGTGGAGCGCGGAATGGCGCTGCTGTTGGTATCGCATGATATTGCATCGATTGAGCGGCACTGTGACCAGCTACTGGTCCTGAAAGCGGGCAAAGTGGTCGAAAGCGGGCGGGCATCGTCTTGTATGGCTAAACCTGCGCACGAATATACCCGCCGGCTGGTGGCGGCCACGCCGCGCCTGTCCGATCCGGCACCGTCCTTGCCGCCGGTAGGTGGGGAATTGCTCAAAGTAGACGGGCTTTCGGTATCGTTTCGTTCTCCCGGCTTTCGGGCCAAGCGACTGACGGCGGCGCAGGACATTGGCTTTACCCTGTATCGGGGGGAGGCTCTGGCGCTGGTCGGCGGATCGGGCTCGGGCAAATCAACCATCGGGCGCGCACTCGCCGGGATTGGCCCGATGGATCAGGGAACACTGCTGCTGAACGATCAACCCCTGCCGCCACGCGGACGCCGGACCTTGGCTCAACGAGCGGCAATCCAACCGGTGTTTCAGGACCCGGTGGCCAGCCTCGATCCGCACTGGACCGTCGGCCAAAGCATTGCCGAGCCGATGCGCGCCTTGGGGCTGGCGATGGATAGGGATGTGCAAGAGCGCGTCGACGGCGCGCTGCGCACTGTCGGTCTGGACGAGAGTTTCGCACGCCGAAAGCCCGCAACACTATCCGGCGGACAGGCACAGCGCGCCGCGCTCGCCCGCGCCTTGTCGGTGGGGCCGGACATATTGGTGCTGGACGAGGCGACCTCAGCGCTCGATCCGTTGGTAGCGCAGGACATTGTCGAGGAATTGCGCCGGTTACAGCTGGCAAATGGCCAAGCACTGCTGTTCATCACCCATGATCTGGCGCTGGCCAAAAGCCTGTGCCACCGCATTGCAGTACTGGAAGTTGGACGGCTCGTCGAAATAGGACCCAGCGACCAGATCACATCGGACCCGCAATCAGCAGCAGCGCAAAAACTGGTTGCGGCGAGCTGACCCGCTTGCCTATTTCATGAAATGGAGGACAAGATAAGGAATGCCCGCAACCGCAGTCCATCCCAATTTACCCCAAAACGCCAATTTCGGATTCTGGTGATTCCATAGCCCGAGTGCACCAGACGCCCCGATCGCGCCCGCTCCGGGAATCCAGAAACCGACCAATCCCGTGAGACCGAGCAGGCCCAAAAGCCGGATGCCTCCGCCGCTGCGGCTCTTGTCGGGCGGATTTTTTATCCCCGCCAATCCGGCAAAACCGATAAGTCCGATCAATCCCACCCAAGGGGCCAGTGTTTCCAACATCTTTCTCTCCCATCCCGCTCTATCGTCCGGATAGCCGGAGCTTAAGCACAGTTTGACAATAGCTCCAGCGTTATCGTCCTGCTGCCGTTCGTGTCGAGCGAAGTCGAGACACAAGAAGCGGGGAAATGACTTTTCGGCATCTCGACTACGCTCGATGCGAACGGATAAAGAGCAGTCTTATCGCTTTCATATATCAACGCAAATCTTGCCAAAATGGGTGGCCGATTCCTGATGGCGAAAGGCACCTGCCAAATCGGCCAGCGGGTAGTGGCTGTCGATTACGGGCTTCAGCCCCGACACATTGATCGCTGCAATCATATCGAGTTGCTGCTGGCGGCTGCCAACCGTCAGGCCCTGCACACGCAATTGTTTGCCCATTAGGGTGACGGTGGAAACCGGCCCAGCCCAGCCTGCCAAAATGCCGATCAGCGCAATATGGCCGCAATTGCGCGCAGCGATCATCGACTGGTCGAGCGTGCCCGCACCGCCGATTTCGACCACATGATCGACTCCGACCCCGCCGGTCAATTCCAGCGCCTTAACGCCCCAAGCAGCTTCCTTTTTATAATTGATCAGATGGTCCGCCCCCAAGGCTTTGAGTCGCTCCAGCTTTTCGTCGGAGGACGATGTCGCAATGACGCGGCAACCCATGGTCTTGGCGAATTGCAGGGCAAAGATCGAAACCCCGCCGGTCCCCTGTACTAGCACCGTCGATCCAGCCTTGATCCCGCCATCGACCACCAATGCCCGCCAA
>JBGSLY010000355.1:0-2076 GCA_041740435.1 Parasphingorhabdus sp. | reverse complement strand
GATTTCGGGAACTTCCTGCGCGAACAGCTTTTTCATGAATTCGGGATGCGCGCGGCTCAAGAAAATCTGCGGCCCGCGGTTTTCGCGGCGGACGTTCAGGATGATAGCGCGCACCCGGTCGCCGACGCGGGCGATTTCGCGCGGGATTTGCTGGTCGCGGCGGATAACGCCTTCAGCGCGGCCCAGATTGACGACGACATGACCGAATTCGACCGACTTGACGACGCCGGTGATGATTTCGCCCATCCGGTCCTTAAATTCCTCATACTGGCGCTCACGCTCGGCATCGCGGACCTTTTGAAAGATAACCTGCTTTGCCGACTGGGCATCGATGCGGCCCAGATCAACGGCGGGCAGGGGGTCGACGATGAAGTCGCCGACTTTGGATCCGGCTTGGAGTTTCTCGGCCTGCTTGATATCGACCTGTTTGAAATAATCTTCAACCACATCGACCACTTCGACCACCCGCCACAGCCGCAAGTCGCCGGTCTGGGTGTCCAGCTTGGCGCGGATGTCGTTTTCCGCGCCATAACGGGCACGGGCCGC
This sequence comes from Parasphingorhabdus sp., assembly GCA_041740435.1. Lineage (GTDB taxonomy): Bacteria > Pseudomonadota > Alphaproteobacteria > Sphingomonadales > Sphingomonadaceae > Parasphingorhabdus. The sequence continues at coordinate 1,530 of JBGSLY010000355.1, read as the reverse complement.
GCGCTGGATCGCTTCTTCCATCGCCTCGATGACAATCGCTTTGTCGATCATCTTTTCCGATGCGACCGCGTTTGCGATTGCTAGCAATTCGGCCTTGTTGGCGGAAATGGCACTACCCATGATTAGTCTTCCTGCTCTTCGGTTTCTATTTCGGTTTCAATTTCATCTGCGCCGGTCGTATCCACCGGCATGGTGGCGGCGATCAGCGCGTCGGTTAAAATCAGCTTGGCGCTGTGCACGTTCGACAGCGGCGTTTCCATTGCGCCCGCTTTTCGATCATCGATGCGGACTATCTCACCATCCAGCCCTGCGAGCAAGCCGCGCAGTTGTTTCTTGCCCTCAACCGGCTCGATCAGATTGATCCGCGCCTCTTGCCCCGCCCAATTGGCATAGTCTTTTGGCCGGGTCAGCGGACGGTCGATGCCGGGTGAGCTAACTTCCAACCGGTAAGCTTCTTCTATCGGATCGAGTTCGTCGAACTTCTCCGAAATTCGCCGAGATAGCGCCGCGCAATCGTCGATGTTCAGTTGACCGGTTTCGGGCCGCTCCGCCATGATTTGCAGCGTCAGGTCATCGCCGCCAGTCAGAAACCGCACGCGCACCAGATCAAAGCCCAGAGCTTCACACTCCGGCGTAATCAGGGGCAGCAAGGCTTCGATTTCGGCCACAATCTCTCCAAATACATACATCGAACCGCCAAGACCGATGGCACCGGCCCCTATCGGCGCCAGCCCTGCACAGTCTCAACAATGTCGGGATGAGTGGTCGTTAGCCGCGTGAGTCGCAAAATGCAAGCGTTAGATTGGGGCTATCGCGCGGGAACAGCCACATCGCGCAGCACCTGTGCCGTTACGGTCGAGCCTGCCGGGATTTTCGCCGATCTGCCCGTGAAGCCAGGGGACAGGATGACCATCCCAACCGCTGCCCCGGCGGTTACTGTGCCTTTGTCGCTGTAACGCCCTGTCAGCCGGATAAACTGGTCGTTGTAAGAGATATAGAGGGGCTCGATCCCCAATTTGCCCGATTGGCCAAACGCGCCCGTATCTTGCGCCAGATCGACTCGGCCAACAGCCGCTGTACCCGCTGGTACAACCGTTTTGCCGCTTACTGAGAGATCGGTTGCTGTGGTGAAAGCCACAGTATCTCCTTTCCGTGCGGTTTTGCTCGATAAATCTTCGGTCAGAATCAACGTAATTGCCGTGCCGCCGGCCAGTGTTACGGATGACTCTTCGGCATTGACCGGTGAGGCGACGGTTCCAGCAACGAACAGCAATGCCGCCAACAGACGAACGGGCTTCATTGTGCTGATCCCGATGACGATGCCAAGGGCAACTCAATATCCTCTAAAACAAAGCTATGGACGATTTCTCCTGCCTTGATTTTGGCGTTGTTCCCCCGATGGAACAACCCCGCAACCCCGCTGAATATAAATGCCGCGCCCGCAGATCCCGCTCCCGAACCTTCTACCGCCATCTTGCCGTCCAAAGGAATTTTCAGCCCCCGAAATTCCAGATGGGAAAGCTGTACCAA
>JBGSLY010000354.1:0-1658 GCA_041740435.1 Parasphingorhabdus sp. | reverse complement strand
GATTGCGCGGATTGGCGGCGAAGGAGACGCCGCCGCTGCACCGACAGCAACCGCACCGGCGAAGGCCGCCGAAGCCGATCCCTCCATCACCTTGTCGCCTGCGGTCCGGCGACTGGTGCTCGAACACGGCATTGATCCGTCGAAAGTAACCGGCACTGGCAAGGACGGCCGCCTGACCAAGGACGATGTCGAGGCCTATGTGAAATCCGGCGCGGCGTTAGCGCCCGCCCCTGCCCCTGCGGTTGTTGCTGCCGCTCCTGCATCCCCGGAAGTGGCGGCCACCCCTCAACCCACGGGCACCCGCCGCGAAGAGCGTATCCGGATGACCCGGCTGCGCCAGACGGTCGCGAAGCGGCTGAAGGATGCGCAGAACACCGCGGCGCTGCTGACCACTTTTAACGATGTCGACATGAGCGCGGTGATGGAAACCCGCGCCAAATATAAGGACCTGTTCGAAAAGAAACACGGCATCCGCCTCGGCTTTATGGGCTTTTTTACCAAGGCGGTGGCGCTCGCCGCCCGCGACGTGCCGTCGGTCAACGCTCGGATAGAGGGCGATGAAATCGTCTATCACGATTATCTTGACGTCTCGGTCGCGGTCAGCGCGCCTAATGGCCTGGTCGTGCCAGTTATCCGTAATGCCGACAGCATGAGCTTTGCCGAGATTGAAAAGGCCATCGCCGATTTCGGACGCCGCGCCAAGGACGGCAGCCTGACCATGTCCGATATGGCGGGCGGCACCTTTACCATCTCCAACGGCGGGGTGTTCGGTAGCCTGATGTCCACCCCGATCATCAACCCGCCGCAATCGGCGGTGCTGGGCCTGCATCGGATCGAGGACCGCCCGGTCGCGGTGAATGGACAGGTGGTGATCCGCCCGATGATGTACCTTGCGCTCAGCTACGATCACCGCCTGATCGACGGACGCGAAGCAGTGACCTTTTTGGTGCGGGTGAAGGAAGCGATTGAGGACCCGGCGCGATTGCTGATCGATTTGTGATCGCAGTAGGTGCTTAACACGTTTCTTTTTACACTTCTTTTTGGCGGGGTCTCTTGGCTGGGGCTGACCATATTGAAATGGGATGAAAGTACGCGCGCCAAGCAGGGCGATTTATCTGGCCATGAAGGCAAGATGCTTTGGCCAACCAAGTTAGGTCTGTCTGTAGCGTTCGGATCAGGCGCGCTGTTTTTTATAGCGATGGTTCAAAGTGATGGGCTATCTTCGTCTGATGGCGTTGGAGACAACTGGGAATGCAGCGGCAGTATGCGTTGCTAAGGAAATGATATGACCGACACACAATATGACCTGATCGTTATCGGCGCTGGCCCCGGCGGCTATGTTGCAGCTATCCGCGCCGCTCAGCTCGGGCTGAAAACCGCATGCGTGGAATCGCGCGACACGCTGGGCGGCACCTGTCTCAACGTCGGCTGCATTCCGTCAAAGGCGATGCTGCACGCGTCCGAACTTTATGAAGAGGCGCATTCGGGGGCGCTGGCGAAATTCGGGGTGAATGTCGGGTCGGTTTCGCTCGATCTTGCGCAAATGCTCGCCGAAAAGGACAAGGCGGTTGAGGAATTGACCGGCGGGATCGCGTTTCTGTTCAAAAAGAACAAGGTCGACTGGATCAAAGGCCATGCCGCTTTCGACAGCGCCACTG
>JBGSLY010000353.1:0-3083 GCA_041740435.1 Parasphingorhabdus sp. | reverse complement strand
TTATTCCGGTTTATATTCTAGACGACGAAACGCCGAAACATCGCAAGATGGGCGGGGCTTCCAGATGGTGGTTGCATCACAGTTTGGTCGCGCTGTCGAAGGCGCTCGAGTCGTTGGGGTCTCGGCTAATCCTTCGCAGCGGAGTGGCCGCAGATGTGCTAGCTGAGATCGCAGCCGAAGCCGGGGCAGCGACGGTACATGCTTTGCATCACTATGAACCTTGGTGGCGCAATGCAGAAAAGGCGGTTGCGAAACGGCTCGATCTTGTTTTGCACCACGGAAATTATCTTATGCCACCGGGAAGTGTCGTTTCCGGCAGCGGCGAGCCCTATAAAATCTACACCCCGTTCTGGCGTGCGCTCAGTCAACACATGCCGCCCGCTCGGCCGCTGCCAGCGCCATTGGCCATACCGGTACCCCATGGATGGCCGGACAGCGATACACTGTCCGATTGGAAGCTGCTGCCAACCGCGCCTGATTGGGCCACCGGCTTTGCCGCCGAAAGGATGCCGGGCGAGGATGGTGCGTACCAACGTTTGGACGATTTTGGGTCAAGGACCGCCGCCTATGACACTGGACGCAACTTGCCGTCAAAGGAACTGGTGTCGCGGCTTTCGCCCCATCTGCATTTTGGCGAGATCAGTCCGGCAACTGTCTGGCATCGGATCGCCGAGGTCGGCGGCACAACGACCTATTTGAAGGAACTGGTCTGGCGCGACTATGCGCAAAATGCGATCCTGCAAATGCCCGATTATGGCGCGAAAAGTTACCGACCCAAAATTGACCAGATCGGATGGAGGGACATCACGGATCCCGCTGTGGCTGCGGACCTAAAGGCTTGGCAGACCGGCCGCACCGGTTATCCGATAGTCGATGCTGGCATGCGGCAGTTGTGGGCCAGCGGGTGGATGCACAACCGGGTGCGGATGATAGTGGCCAGTTTCCTGATCAAGCACCTACTCATTGACTGGCGTGTTGGGGAGCAATGGTTCTGGGACACGCTGCTCGACGCCGATTACGGGTCCAACGCGACCAATTGGCAGTGGACAGCGGGATCGGGGATGGACAGCAACATGTTTGTCCGGATCATGGCGCCGCTGTCACAATCGGAGAAATTCGATGCGGGCGACTATATCCGGCAGTGGGTGCCGGAACTGCGCGGCCTGTCCGATCCTTACGTCCACGACCCCCAAGAATATGGTTGCCGCCCTGTCGCATATCCGGCCAAGATCATTGGCCATAAACCGGGCCGAGAACGGGCGCTGGCGGCATGGCGCGATCTGAATGGTTAAGCGTTGCTTAACCGATTAAATTCGGCCACTTGCTGACTATGAATGCACACACTCCCCTTCGCGGCCAACATTTGCGTAAACCGGTTCGGCGGGGATTGCCGGGTTCAGCGCTGCTGCTGCGGATGATCAGTCCGGGCTTTGCGCGAATACTCGACAGAATTGATGCGGGATTGGATTCCGGAACGCTTGAAGTAACGACCCCCGACGGATCGATCAGAATATTGGGCAGTCGCGGGCCGGGGCTAACGGCGCTGGTCGAATTGAAAAGCTGGACGGCGCTGCTCCGTTTGGCGACTGGCGGCTCGGTCGGATGGTATCAGGCATGGGAAGCGGGTGAGTGGGAAAGTTCGGACATGGTTCCGATTTTCGACCTCTTTATCCGCAACCGCGCAGGGCTGCGCAATACGGCGAGGGCGTCGGGTCTGGCGCGCTGGTCCGCGAAATGGCGGCACCGTCTTCGCCGCAATGACAAAGCGATGGCCCGACGCAATATTGCGCATCACTATGATCTGGGCAATGATTTCTACGCCCTGTGGCTCGACGAAACGATGAGCTATTCCAGCGCGATATTCGATTCTGAAAACATCACTCTGGCCGAAGCGCAGCGCGTTAAGGTGGCAGCGATTGCGCAGCGGGTCGGGGCTGAACCGGGGCAGAGTCTTTTGGAAATCGGCTGTGGATGGGGCTATTTGTCCGGCACGCTGACGAATGAATACGGAGCGGACGTAACCGCCATTTCCCTGTCGCAGGAGCAGACCGCCTGGGCACAGGCGCATCACTCAGGGCCCGATTTTCGGATTTGCGATTACCGTGACATGGCGGGACAATTTGATGCCATTGTCAGCGTGGAGATGGTTGAGGCAGTCGGGCGCGAATATTGGCCCGATTTCCTCGATTGCATCGTCCGCAATCTGAAACCCGGCGGTCGGGCTGCACTGCAATATATTGCCATCGCCGATGATATTTTCGACGCCTATGCGGGCGGCGCGGATTTCATCCAGAGCTATATTTTTCCCGGCGGCATGCTGCTGTCGCAAAGCCGGTTTCGTGCACTGGCGGAAGATCGGGGATTGGTGTGGCAGGACCAAATAGACTTCGGCCTTGATTATGCCCGGACGCTGAAAGAATGGCGGGAGCGGTTTGATGCGGCGGTCGATGCGGGCAAATTGCCGGTGGGTTTTGACGAGCATTTTGTCCGGCTCTGGCGCTATTATCTGATGTACTGCGAAGGCGGCTTTGGCGGCGGCGGGATTACCGTCAGCCAGGTGACGCTGGTTAAGGGATAGCGCGAAGATTATATGTAAAAATCGATGATTTCGTTCAATACCTATGTCCCCAATGCGCTGGCGGAAGATATCAGACGCAAAGGGTATTCCCGCTTATTCCTCGACCTTAAACCGCGCTCCGGTTTCAAAATCGCTGCTTAAAATCTCGACGATCCGGGCGGCGACCATATTGGGTTCTTTGACCGTGTTGGGGTCTTCGCCGGGATAGGCGCGGGCACGCATGGCGGTGCGGGTGCGACCGGGGTTGACGATGGCTGTGCGCAAATGGCCCAGATTGCGCATCTCTTCGCCATAGCTGGTGACCAAGGTTTCCAGCGCCGCCTTGGACGCGCCATAAGCCCCCCAATAGGCGCGGGGCTTTTGCGCCACGCTGCTGGTCAGGGCGAGCACGCGGGCATCGGCGCTTTTGCGCAGCATCGGGTCGAACGCGGCCAGCATGGCTTGTTGCGCGATCAGATTGAGGGTGATCAGCCGCCCAAATTCCTTGCCATCGATCGCCGGTACC
>JBGSLY010000352.1:0-6190 GCA_041740435.1 Parasphingorhabdus sp. | reverse complement strand
CGGCAACAATGCACCGAGCAGCAAACCGACGATGACATAGGGGTTTTCCAGGCTGAAATCGACGGTCAGCTCAGGGAAAAACTCCTTAAGATCAGTCGTGTAGGCCGCAAACAACACCAGTGCCGCCAAACCGGCGGAACCAATAGCATAGCCTTTGGTCACCGCCTTGGTCGTGTTGCCCACCGCGTCGAGAGCATCGGTCTTTTCACGAACCGATTCCGGCACTCCGGCCATTTCAGCAATGCCGCCCGCGTTATCGGTCACCGGACCATAAGCGTCGAGCGCCACTACCATACCCGCCAGCGCCAGCATCGAAGTCGCCGCAAAGGCAATCCCGATCAGACCAGCAATCTGGAAGGTGGCAATGATGCCGACGACAATCACCAATGTCGGCAAAGCGGTCGATTCAAGGCTGATCGCCAGACCCTGAATGACGTTGGTGCCGTGGCCTGTTTCCGATGCCTTGGCAATCGAACGGACCGGACGATAGTTGGTACCGGTGTAATATTCTGTGATCCAGATAATCAGGCCAGTCACCGCCAGACCAATCATCATCGACCAGAACAGGTCCATGCCAGTAAAGCCGCCAGCGCCATCAAGATCAGCGCCAATGACTGTGTTCATATCGCCCAGTGTCCGCCACGTCACATACCAGATGGCCGGGATCGAGAGCACCGCAGTGGTGATAAAGCCCTTGTAAAGTGCACCCATGATGTTGGTGCCCCCGCCCAAACGGACCATATAGGTGCCGATAATTGAGGTGATGATGCACGCGCCGCCAACGATCAGCGGCAGTGACATCAGGCTGGTCAGCATTTCGATGCCCACCAGATCGCCAACCAGCAGCGCCAGCAGCACCATGGTCGCACCAACGGTCACAACATAAGTTTCGAAAAGGTCAGCAGCCATACCAGCGCAGTCGCCGACATTATCACCGACATTATCGGCAATGGTCGCCGGGTTGCGTGGATCATCCTCCGGAATGCCCGCCTCGACCTTGCCGACAAGATCCGCGCCGACGTCAGCAGCCTTGGTAAAGATACCGCCGCCCAGACGCGCAAAGATCGAAATCAGCGAAGCACCAAAGGCCAAAGCCACCAACGCGTCGATGACGGTGCGGTCATTGGGAGCCATGCCCATTTGTTCAGTCAGGACATGGAAGAAGATCGCAATCGCCAGCAAAGCAAGGCCAGCGACCAGCATACCAGTGACCGCGCCCGCGCGAAACGCGATCGTCAGGCCGGCTTGCAAGCTCTCGCTCGCCGCCTGCGCTGTGCGAACGTTGGAGCGGACCGAGATGTTCATCCCGATATAACCGGCAACACCCGACAAAACCGCGCCGATCACAAAACCAGTTGCCGAAATGGCACCAAGAAAAGCAAAGACCAGCACCGCAACAACCACGCCAACCATGGCAATGGTGCGATATTGCCGACCAAGATACGCCTGCGCCCCTTCTTGAACCGCCGCCGCAATTTCCTGCATCTTGGCGTTACCTGCGGGTGCGCTCAGCACCTGACGGCTGGTGACGAAACCGTAAACGATCGCCAGAAGCCCGCATAAAATTGAAATCATGACCACACTCATGTCACATGTCTCCCCCTGTGAATGGTATATATTAAAGCACCCCGGGTTCGCCGGGGTGTCATGGCGGGGGCTATAGGGCGCAAAATGACCGCATGGCAACCCCTGATTTGCCCTGCTTCGTGCTTCTGATGACCGCCGGAAGGCTTAGCTATTGCGCCGTCAAGCGGGAGGAAATGGCAATCGTCACCTGCCTCCCGACAATGGCGCGATAGGCGGTCATACCAAAATCGCGGCGATCAATGGATGTGCTGCCGGTAAAACTGAGTTCAGAACCCTGAATTGCGCGCGCAGGCGGAGCGGAAAAGCTGACCGACAGCACGACCGGCCGGGTGATGCCGCGCGCGGTCAATTGCCCAGCGACACGGCCTTTTGTTGTGCTGCTCATCGTAAGTTGATTGCCCGAAAAGCGTACCGTCGGATACCGCGCAACATCGAAAAAATCGGGTCCTTTCAGACGCTTTTCGGTGACACCGTCCCCGGCTTTTAATGACCGGGCATCGATGGCAACATCCAACTGGACGTTTTGCAAATCATTCGGATCGATCCGCACACTGCCCGACATTTCGGAAAATTTTGCGGTTTTGCTGGCGAGGCCAAAAAAGGCGACCTTGGCGGTCACGGCGCTCGATGGCTGATCGATGCGATAGTGGAGTTGCCCTGCCGCCCATGCCGCACATCCGGTCATCAACAGCACAATCGCGGCCACCCAACGCAGTGAACCCTTGGTCATAATGTGCGGTCGCCCTTCTTATTCTTCCAGCCATACTTCCTAACATCCGGGAAAATGAACACAGGCTTTATTGCGGGCTGTTGCGAGCCGCCCATTGCGATATAGAAAACGGCATGTCCTCGCTGTCCACTATCCTGCAACACGATCCGGTTCGGCTGGAGCCGCTGGCCGAACATCATCTCGCAGCGTTAAAAGCGGCGTGCGAGGAGGATCAAGAGATTTGGGATATTTATCCGGTCGACCTGCGCGGCGATAATTTTATGCCCGCGATGGAGGCCTTTCACCGCTCCGCCAATTGGGTCCGGTTTGCGGCTATTGATACGGCCAACGATAGCGTTGTTGGCATGTCGAACTATATCCAGCCCGATTTTGAGCGCGGCGTGACCGAAATCGGCGGCACCTATATCGCACCCCGGGTGCGCGGGACCGGATATAATGACGTGATGAAGCGATTGATGATCGACCACGCCTTTGCCCATGGCTTTCGCCGCATCGAATTTCGCGTCGATGAACGCAACAGCCGCAGCCGGGCAGCGGTGCTCAAACTGGGCGCGATCCATGAAGGCACGCTGCGCGCCGAGCGGATCACCTGGACCGGCCATATCCGCAACACCTGCATTTTCGGATTGCTGAAAGAGGAGTGGCAGGGGTGAAAGATACCCACGGCTGGATCATCCTCGACAAGCCGCTCGGCATGGGTTCGACCCAAGCGGTGGGTGCAGTCAAGCGCAACCTTCGCGAAGCCGGTTTTGGCAAGGTCAAGGTCGGTCATGGCGGGACGCTCGATCCGCTGGCCACCGGCGTGCTGCCGATAGCTTTGGGCGAGGCGACCAAGCTATGCGGACGGATGCTCGACGCCAGCAAGGCCTATGACTTTACCATCGCTTTCGGGGTTCAGACCGATACGCTTGACCTTGAAGGGCAGGTGATCGCGGAAAGTCCGGTGCGCCCTCCTCTGGCCGAAATCGAAGCAGTGCTGCCGCGCTTTACCGGGCCGATCGAGCAAGTGCCGCCAGCTTACTCGGCGCTGAAGGTTGATGGCCAGCGGGCCTATGATCTGGCGCGAGCTGGGGATGCGGTTAAGTTGGCTGGGCGTAATGTGACGATGCATTCGCTCACACTCTTGCCCTCTCCCCTTGCGGGAGAGGATAGCGCAGCTCGCTCGCAAAGCGAGCTAGCGCAGCTTGGAGAGGGGGGCGGCATGGCGCGGGGTCGAAACCCCTCTCCAACTCCGCCTAGGCAACACGTTGCCAAGTCTTCGTATCCTCTCCCGGAAGGGGAGAGAGTAGAGTGCATCACTCTCTCCGCCCATGTCTCCAAAGGGACCTATATCCGCAGTCTGGCGCGCGATATTGCTCTCGCCCTTGGCACCGTTGGCCATGTCACCATGTTGCGCCGGACCCGGGCCGGACCGTTCACGCTGGATCAGGCGATTTCGCTGGACAATCTGAATGAAATGGGTAAGGGGGCGCCCTTGGAGAGCATTCTCCTGCCGCTTGAGGCGGGGCTGGACGACATCCCGGCTTTTGACCTCACTTCCGATCAGGCGGAACGATTGCGCGCCGGCCAAAAGCTGGACGCCATCGATATGATCGGGAACCCCGCGATCAACGGGCTTTTTCTGACACGCGATCCACAGGGCATTCCTGTTGCGTTGACGGAAATTCGGGACGGTCTCGTCCGGGTTGTGCGCGGGTTTAATCTTTTACCCTGATGTTCGAAGGAAGAATATGTCGATTACTACCGAGAAAAAAGCCGAACTTGCTGAAAAATTTGGTCGCGGACCGGGGGACACGGGTTCGCCCGAGGTACAGGTTGCCATTCTGACCCACCGCATTGTCACGCTGACCGAGCATTTCAAAGGCCATCACAAGGATAACCATTCGCGTCGCGGCCTGCTGATGATGGTCAACAAGCGCCGCTCGCTACTCGACTATCTGAAGAGCAAAGACGTGGCCCGCTATAGTGCGCTGATTGGCGAACTCGGTCTGCGTAAATAACAGTTTTGGAAACCGGCCCCGATACTGGGGCCGTTTCTTTATCGGACCCCCCGGCAATTCGGCCGGGCGGCCAAGGGGCTGACACAGTCCTACCCCGACGCCGGACCGGAGTGTCCGGCACAAAGGCCCCGCACTGCATTGGGCAGGCGGGTAAAAGGAAAATCTATGTTTGATGTGAAGAAAGTATCGATGGAGTGGGGCGGAAAAACCCTCACTCTGGAAACGGGCCGTATTGCCCGACAAGCCGATGGCGCGGTTCTCGCGACCTATGGCGAAACCGTTGTCCTGTGCGCCGTAACGGCGGCGAAATCGGTCAAGGAAGGACAGGATTTCTTTCCGCTGACCGTCCATTATCAGGAAAAATTCTCGTCCGCAGGACGCATTCCAGGCGGCTTTTTCAAGCGCGAACGCGGTGCGACCGAAAAAGAAACCCTGACCAGCCGCTTGATTGACCGTCCGGTCCGTCCGCTGTTCCCCGAAGGTTTCTATAACGAAATCAACGTTATCTGTCAGGTAATGAGCTATGATGGCGAAACCGAGCCAGATATTGTCGCGATGATCGCGGCGTCGGCGGCGCTGACCATTTCCGGCGTTCCATTCATGGGCCTAATTGCTGCCGCGCGCGTGGGTTATACCCATGAGGGCGAATATCAGCTGAACCCCAGCATGGATCAAGTGGCTGCGGGCCGTCTTGATCTGGTCGTCGCCGCCACCGGCGACGCGGTGATGATGGTCGAATCCGAAGCCAAGGAATTGTCGGAAGACGAGATGCTGGGCGCGGTCATGTTTGCCCATGCCGAAATTCGCAAGGTCACCAACCTGATCATCGATCTGGCCGAGCAAGCCGCCAAGGATATGTGGGAAATCGACCTTAGCGACAATACCGCCGATATGAAGGCGAAGCTGAAAGATCTAATCGGCGGCGACATCGCTGCGGCCTATAAGATTACCGACAAATCGGCACGGTCCAACGCGCTTAACGAAGCGCGGGCCAAGGCCAAGGTCGCTTTCGCCAGCGAAACCCCGCAGACGCAGATGGTTGCCAATAAGGTGATGAAGAAGCTGGAAGCGGAAATCGTGCGTGGCGCGATCCTGAACGATGGTCAGCGTATTGACGGACGTAAGGTCAACGAAGTCCGCCAGATTGAAAGCATCGTCGGCTTTCTGCCGCGGACCCATGGTTCGGCGCTGTTTACCCGGGGTGAAACCCAGGCGATCTGCACCACCACTTTGGGCACCAAAGATGCAGAGCAGATGATCGACGGGCTCGACGGCCTGACCTATTCGAACTTCATGCTGCACTATAACTTCCCGCCCTATTCGGTTGGTGAAGTGGGCCGCTTTGGCGCGCCGGGTCGCCGCGAAATCGGTCATGGTAAGCTCGCTTGGCGTGCGTTGCACCCTGTGCTGCCAACTACCGAAGACTTCCCGTACACGATCCGTATCCTGTCCGACATCACCGAATCCAACGGCTCCAGCTCGATGGCAACGGTTTGCGGCGGGTGTCTGTCGATGATGGACGCGGGCGTTCCGATTACCCGTCCGGTATCGGGTATTGCCATGGGTCTGATCCTGGAAGGCGATAAATTTGCCGTCCTTTCCGACATTCTGGGCGACGAAGATCATCTCGGCGACATGGATTTCAAGGTAGCGGGCACGTCCGAAGGCATCACCACGATGCAGATGGACATCAAGATTGCCGGTATCACCGAAGAAATCTTCAAAGCCGCGCTGCATCAAGCGAGCGAAGGCCGGGCGCATATCCTGGGTGAGATGACCAAGGCGCTGGGTTCTGCCCGCACCGAATTGTCGGCCCATGCCCCGCGCATCGAAACACTGCAGATAGACAAGACCAAGATCCGTGAAGTTATCG